>NZ_JAUBSA010000049.1:0-46668 GCF_036702115.1 Microcoleus sp. LAD1_D5
TCTGGCTGGTTGTTTATTTCCACATGATGATGCCTCAAGACCCTGTTGTCAATAGACTTTGAGATGCGCTTACCCTGACAGGGAAATGAGGTATTTTTGCTCAACAATACTTCCGAGTCTGGGATGTCGCGCCGCGTTGATTGTAGGCGCAGGGTGGGGGACAAATCTAATTTAGAATTGCTGCGATCGCTCGATTTTTAAGTTATAGTTAATATAGTCGGCAAAGCGCTGGAAGTTAAGCCGCTTTTGGGGCATCGAACTAAGTTAATTTTGTGATTCATAACGAACCGGGCTTTGTATTCCTCCAAGATTTCAATAATCAGGGAGAAATCAATGCTTGCGAGGCCTTTGTATTTGTTAGCGACTGGCAGCGCGAGCAATTTCACAGGCGCTTTGGGATTGACTTTAATCGCAGTTGTGTTTTAAGAAATGCGATCGCACCTTGTTTTGCTAATATTTTCGCCGATAATATTCCTATCCTCTCTCATAAATCTCGACCGCCCGTTCTAGCTTACACCAGCACTCCATTTCGCGGACTAGATATTTTGTTAAAAGTCTTTCCCGAAATTCGTCAAGCTGTCCCCGGAACCACATTAAAAGTATTTTCAAGCATGAAAGTACACCAAATAGACGACAATGATAACAAGCTTTTTTTCGGTCAACTTTACCGCCAGTGTCAGGAAACAGAAGGCGTTGAGTACGTCGGTTCCGTACCGCAACCCGAACTCGTCCGGCAACTGCGTTCAGTCGCGGTTTTAGCTTACCCGAATACCTATTTAGAAACCTCATCTATTGCCGTGATGGAGGCGATGGCTAGCGGTTGCCGGATTGTGACGAGTGAATTGGCAGCTTTGCCGGAAACAACTGCTGGATTTGCCCGTCTAGTTTCAATGTCAGGGGTGGAAAATTTTGCATCGATAACTAATTGGAAGCGTGCGGGCTAACCAGATTGGGAGGGATATACAAGGCGGTTTTTAGAGGCCCTAGTCGGAGTTTTAAATGAGGGCGCGGGTGCGGGGGGCGCAACTGCTGAAAATCATCTGAGACAGCAGGTAGAATATATAAATCAAGGGTGTACTTGGTCTGTGCGATCCCGAAAGTGGGTAGAATGGTTGAATATTATTAGTGTAAAACCTGTAAGAGTGGCAGAGCAAATGATCGGGAATTCTTTAGTAGGTTTAGAGGCAGTGAGAGATTATTTTCAAAAGGGAAATTGGCTGAAAGATCGAGGTGATCTCGGTGGCGCAATCGAGAACTATCAGAAAGCTTTAGAGTTTAATCCAGGAGATGCAGAAGTTCATAAAAAGTTGGCGGAAGTTTATGTTTTGCAAGGAGAATTTGAAAAGGCGATCGCCTCTTGCAATGTCGCTCTTAAATTTCAACCCAATTTTGCTCCTGCTTACTTAACAATAGGCAATGCTTTGCAGAGTCAAGGCCAGCTGGAAATGGCAATTGAAGCTTACTTGCAAGCTTTAGGAATTCAGCCCAAATTTGCTGAAGCCAGCGCGAATTTGGGCAGTATGTATTACAAGTTAGGGCAATTGGAACAGGCGGCAAATTATTACCAAAAAGCTCTGGCGCTTAATCCTGAATTGTCTTCGGTTAATATGATGCTGGGCAGCGTTTTACAGGAGCAAGGAAAGTTAGATTCAGCAATTACTTGCTATCAAAAGGTGCTGCAACAGCAACCTGGAGATGCCAGCGCGGCTGAGAAACTATCGAGTTTGATCGCACAAAAAGAGCGGGAAACTACTGACAGCAACTTTATCGAATTAGAAACAGAATCAGGGGAATCGCAACCAGTATCTGTCAACAAAGATGAAGGCTACGGCTTGCAGCCTTCGAGCATCAATTTGCCGCCAGCGCCCACCACTGAGACTTTAAATACTCCCTTTACAAACCCCGCCGAAGTTTCCGAACAAGTTACCTCGCTCAATGTTCCAGATAGCGGACAAGTTGCCAATTTTCAAGAAGTAGAACAGTACAAAAAACTCGCCGAAAACTTTTTAGGTCAAGGTAAAATTAAAGAGGCGATCGCAGCGTGTCAGCAAGCGATAAAAATTAGACCAGATTTCATTTACGCTTACGTAACTTTAGGCAATGCCTTGCAAGCAGGAGGCAAAACTGAAGCTGCGATTCGATCGTATTCTCAAGCCCTAGAATTGCAGCCAAATTTTGCGGAAGTGCGGGCCAATATCGGCAGTATGTATTTCAAAATGGGGCGTTTGGAAGAAGCGATCGCCCATTACCAGCAAGCCATTGCCCTCCGCCCCGATTTAGCGGGAGCTCACTGGAATTTAGGGAAAGTATATCAGCAACACGGCAACATCGAAGCTGCGATCGCCTGTTTTAAAAGAACATCCGAACTCAACCCGCAGCTAGTCGGTGCAGACTTCCACTTTAACCTAGGTAATCGACTTTTCAGCCAAGGAAAGCGCGAGGAAGCCATCGAAAGCTACGAACAAGCGATCGCCATTAAACCAGATTGGGCAGAAGCTTACGGTAACATCGGCAGTGCGCGATCGCAACAAGGCAATCTCGACGCCGCCATCGCTTACTATCAGAAAGCTGTAGCTTTAAAGCCACAATTAGAAGTTTTGCACTTCAATATAGCCAATTCTTTTTTACAGCAAAACAAGTACGACGAAGCAATTACTAATTACCGCAATACTCTGAAAATCAAGCCCGACTGGCCGGAAGTTCACGCTAACCTCGGCAGTTGTTTTTCCATGCAGGGGCGGCTGGAAGAAGCTTTAGCCAGCTATCAGCAAGCCCTGGCATTAAAACCGGATTGGGCAGAGGTTTACTGCCGCATGGGACACATTCAGAAACAAGATAAGCCGTTGGAGGCGATCGCCAATTTTGAAAAGGCGCTCCAATGCAACCCCAAATTTAGCGAAGCCTACCAACAATTGTGCGACTTGCTAAGTCATTCCACCAACCTCGCCGGGGCCCGTAGCGTAGCCGACAAATACTGCGAAAACTGCGGCGAAAATGCCCCAATCATGTCAGCTACAGCCTACGTCTTTTCCTACCTGCAATCAGGTGTCAGCAAACAGGCAATTCAGAAACTAGAAGAAATCGAAAGCCTCTGCTACGAAAAGATCGAAACTTTTAGCGTAATCGAACTAAAACTTCTCTACGAAATCTTCCTGTTTGCAGTTTCTCACCTGCGAGACAATCGCGAAAAAAATGCCAGTTTCTACAGACTCATTGCCAAACAATACTACCAAAAAGCCGTCCCGCAGCGCCAGCAACTTAACAGAAGCAACCTAGCCCATTACCAAACAAAAGAACAGCGTCATTTAAAAATCGGCTTCCTTTCCAAACACTTCCGCCGCCACTCAGTAGGCTGGTGCAGCGAAGCTTTAATTCGCGAATTAAGCCACATCACCCCCCACGTTCACCTTTACGTCACCGGGAAACTCAACCGAGATGAAGTTACGCAGCGGTTTGAAGACATGGCGGGCAAGTTTTACTGGCCTAAAAAATATCCAAACGGCTTTGCTGATGGCGGTGAAATTTTCGCCGAAGTAGCGCAAGACAACTTGGATGTTTTGATAGACTTAGACTCTATGACAGTCCCAACAAATGTCGAAGTTTTATACCAATATCCTGCGGGAATTTGCGTGTCTTGGCTAGGATTTGACGCGCCCTACATTTCAGATAATCACTACTTTCTGTGTGATGAACACACGCATCCCCCTGGTGTGGAAAAAAATTACTTAGAACAGTTAGTAAGATTGCCTGTTTGTTCGGTAGCAATTGGCGCACTGCAAAGCATTCCTGTGAATCGAGAAGCGATTAGAAATGCTCTCGGAATTGGCTTGGATCAAATGACTTATCTGTGCGTTGCGCCAGGGAGAAAAACAAATCCCGAAATGGTACGAGCTCAAGTTAAAATCCTTAAGGAAGTACCAGATAGTTTGTTAATCCGCAAAGGTCAAGGCGACCCCGATATTATTCACAGCACTTACCGCGAAGAATGTGAAATTCAGGGAGTAGATTTTGGTCGGATTAAGTTTATAGGGCAAACCAGAAGTGAAGAAGAACACCGCGCTATTTATTATGTAGCCGATGTGCTTTTAGATTCCTATCCTTACAACGGGGGGACTCACAATTTAGAGGCTTTGTGGGCGAATTTGCCAGTGGTAACTCGATCCGGCGACCAATATCTTTCGCGCATGGGTTACGCTTTTCTGAAAAGTGCAAATCTTGATGTTGGTGCGGCGTGGACTTGGGAGGAATACACGCAGTGGGGAGTTAAGTTTGGTCGCGATGCTGGTTTCAGAAATGCGGTGAAAGAGCATTTAATAAAATCTAAGCAGCCAGAAAATCTCGCACCTTTGTGGAATCCTAAAAAGTTGGCTGAGGATATGTATGAGGTGTTTCAAAAACTTTTGTCAGTTGACGGTTGACTGTTGACTGTTGACTGTTGACGGTTGACTGTTATCAATTGTCAGTTGTCATTAGAAGGAAAAATTTCCGCATCTCTCACTCTTCCCCTCTTTCCGTGAAGTCTTGTAACAATCTTCGTGGAAATACGTAAAAATTCCGCGCCGAGTCTGATAGATAAATAGCTGATTCATAGTACCGCGATCGCACTAACTTTATGCCAGTTAGGGCGATCGCTTTTTTTGTGGTGCCAGTTTGAAAAAAGAATGCAACTGTAGACAAGCTCTAAACGACCAGCTTTATCAGTCATTCCCAAATCTAAAATCTAAAATCTAAAATCTAAAATAACCTGACTACTGACTAATCACTAATAGCCACTCGATCGCGCCCGCCCGACTTAGCTCCATAAAGCGCCTTATCCGCAGCTTCAATCAGCATTTTCGGCGAGTTTTGACCTTCAGAAATCGTCGCAACTCCCATGCTGAGAGTCACGCAATCGCTGACAACAGACTTAATGTGGGGAATTGCTAAGGCTTTGACGCGGCTGCGGATTCCCTCAGCAACAGCCTGTGCAGCCACGATATCCGTATTTGGCAAAATTACCCCAAATTCCTCGCCGCCGTACCTAGCAGCCAAATAGAGGCGTTCTGCGGGTGCGTTCGTGCAAGCATCCCCGATCGCCCGCGCCACTTGCTGCAAACAAGCATCCCCGGCTTGGTGGCCGTAATTGTCGTTGTAAAGTTTAAAACAGTCAATGTCGCACATAATCAAAGATAGCGGTTCCGAAGAGCTCGACTGCTCCCATTCCCGGTTGATCACCTCGTCAAACCGGCGGCGGTTAGCTAGTTGAGTCAGACTGTCCAAATTCGCCAACCCGTCCAGTCGCTGGTTGGCAGCAGCTAGCTGCTGGTAAAGTAAAGATTGTTCGATCGCGATCGCCACTTGAGTACCCAACTGACTCAGCAAATCCACGTCAAACTGCTGCCACTGGCGGGGTGCCGAACAGTGGTGGGCAATCAGCAAACCCCACAACTTCGGCACTTGACAAGAACCGTTACCTTCCCTCGGTTCTATTCCCTGCTGGACAATCGGCACCACCAAATTTGCCTTCACCTGACACGCCTCCAAAAAATTAAGGTGACACTCGCTCAAATTAGAAGCATGAATATCCTCTATGGCGCGAATGCGGCCCTTTAAATACTGTCCGATGTAAGTAGTGGCAAAACAGCAATCATCAATTGCCATCCCCTTCAGTGGCATCCATCCTTCTCCAACTGACTCCACCACCACATTTCCGTTCCAGTCGGGTCGGAAGCGGAAAACCAGCACGCGATCGGTTGCCAAAAACTCCCGCACTTCCGCTACTGTAGTGTTGAGAATATCTTGGAGATCCAGAGAAGAACGGATGCGCGATTGAATCTGCCCGATCAGGCGTTCCCGTTCTATTTGTTGTCGCAGCGCGACTTGGGCTTGCTTACTTTTAGTAATGTCCCGACCTTCCGGCAGCAGCAATACTATTTTGCCAGTTTCATCCGCGACCGGTTTGAGAGAAAAATCAACAGTTGCCGTCCGATTTATACCTCGAACTTCCACTTCATAGCGGACAAATTCACCTTGTGCCGATCGAGAAATCGCCTCTTGCAACTGTTCCTGAACTTCCTCAGAATCTCCCCACCAAGGCAACAGCCAAAACGGTTTATTTGCCACATCCCGTAGCTTAATTCCCGCGAAATCCAGAGAAGTTTGGTTAGCTTCCAGCAGAGTGCCGTCCGGTTTCAACAAGCTCACAAATTGGAAAGAAGAATCAAAAATTGCCCGAAAGCGCCTTTGAGAATCTCCCAACATTGCCGTCACCTTTTCGCGAGAGGTAATATCGCGGAAGCGCCACACCCTGCCAATAATATTTTGTCCGACTCGAATCGGCTGCGTGTAGCGCTCAAAAGTGCGGCCGTCTTTAAATTCTAGAATATCGCAACCTTCCGACTCTGCATCGCTATAAAATTTTTTAACTCTCTGCAAAAAAGCCCTCGGATCTTTAACTTGCTTAGTCAGAAATGCCAGCCGCACCGTTCTATCCATTGAGTTTCTAACTTCTTCATAAATTCCCCACATTTGAACTAACTTTTCGTTATAACTAATCAGTTCTCCGGCGGTAGTAACCGCGAGAATGCCGTCGGCAGTTGCTTCTAAGGTAGCGTGCAGCAAAGAGCGCGATCGCTCTAATTCTGCTGCGGTCAATTTGCGTTCCGTGAGGTCTCGGACTGCTTTCACCTGGACTAAACGACCTTCCCAAAATACGAATTTGCTGCGAACGTCAGCGGGGAAAGCAGTTCCATCTCGCTTAAGAAAAATAGTTTCACAGACTGTATTGCTGGCAGCAGAAATCATTTGCGGCGCCTGTTTGTATGATTTCGGCGAGAGTAGTTCCAGCAAGCTCATTCCCACCATTTCCGCAGGTTCGTAACCGAAAAGTTCGGCAAAATTGCTGCTGACGCTCAAAATTGTGTCGCGGTCAGCCACGGCAACTGCTTCAAAATAAGCTTCGCATTCGAGCAAGCGCGCTGCTGACTGGCTGCTGCCATTTTCGCCCGAGGAGTAGCTGTTGTTAATTAGCTGTTGCAGTTGCGTATTTGCGGAGTACAAAGCGGTCATGGCTTGCCTGTACATAGCAGTGCGTTTTTCGACTTTTTCTGCGAGGCGATCGCGATATTCTCGCAGTTCTTTTTCGACTCTAATTAAATCAGTAATATCTACTGCAAACACGATTACACCAGCGACTTTACCTGTTTCATCGCGGTAAGGTATTTTATCTGTCCGCACCCAGCATTTTTGACCCGAAACTGTTGGTAGCAATTCGACTTGCCCCTGTTTGGGAAGGCCAGAATGGATTACTTCCAAATCTTCTAAATAATATTGCTCTGCTTCGTCTGGATAGATTTCATAAAAAGATTTACCTTCTAATTGAGCTGCAGGCAAACCTCTCGATGCAGCGGCGGCTTGATTAATTCGCAGCAGGCGACTTTCGGTATCTTTGAGCCAAATCATCGCCGGCACGGAATCAAAAATAATTTGCTGTTCTTGTTGCTGGAGGCGTAGTTCTGCTTCTGCTTGTTTTCTTTTAATTATTTCTTGTTGCAATTTTTGGTTGGCTTTTTTGAGTTCAGCAGTGCGTCTTTCTACTCTTTCCTCTAGTTGATCGTAGTATTGGGTCAGCAAGTTTTGCTGCTGTTCATGCCGTATTGCTTCTAATTTTAATTTTTCGCTAGCTGACAAACTTGAGGATACAAAATCTGCTAATATTTGGGTAAATTCGTGTTCTTCTTCCGTCCAATCACCGTCGGAACCCTGGCGTTCGGCGCTGACTATTCCCGCCATTTGACCTGCCACCACAATCGGTACATTTAAAAGGGAAGTCGTGCGCTGATAGACCAAATAAAGACCTACAAGTTCTCGTGTTCTGGGGTCATTTTCTGCGGCCCCAGTTGCGATCACACTTGCAGATTTTAAAGCTTGAAAATATGCCGGACAGTCGGAGGCGGTGATGATTATTTGTACGGAATGGAGTTTAGTATTTTGTTCGTAAAGGTCGATGCAGTGAAGCTGAGTTTTGTCTTCGCCGTATAGCCAAATACTGGCTCGATCGCAGTTGACAATACTGACAGCGGTTTCTGTTACTTCGCGGATGAATTTTTCTAGATTGTTGCGTTCTTTAAGTTGACTTTGGGCTAATTTTGCGATCGCCAAAGTTGGGCTACGCCCATTTTCTCTCTGTTTGGGCGGCATGGGTGACTGCGAAGCAGCATTAATTTCTTCGCAAACTAACAGTACCGCCGGCCGTTGAAAATTGGCAAGTGAGCGACCATTGGTATTTTCCTCTATTTTCCAATCTACCGCCGGCATTGCGCGCGCGGTTGCTTTTACCCTAATAATCCTGCCGTCTTTGCAAGTCAAGCAGCCTTCCCAACAGGCAACTGTTAGAGTTTGCTTACCGTTTTCCTGCTGTGCCAATCCGGCAAATTCACTTTGCATTTTTCCTTGATATTGGCAGGAAAATATGTTAAAAATTGAATGAGAAATTAATTCCTGCGATTTGTAGGCAAGGCGAGACTCGCCGAATTGATTGAGCGAAAAAACTCTTCCCAAAGCATCAAGGACGAAGTAAATGCCAGGAAAATTGTCGTAGAGAGTTCGATACCAATCCTGTTGGACGTTTTTGCTGCACGAAAGTTTTGCTGCCGCGAGCTCGTCCTCCGTGCCGGTTAAGTAAGAATTGTTGGTTTCTGGGTTGCTTGAATGACTTTTTTTAGCAAACACTTTTAGCTTAACTCGACTGTAATTAATTTTACTTTCTGGAATTTAACTTTCTTGTGAAACTAAATTAAACCTGTTGTTTGAAAAAAGTTACAAGTTGTAACAAAATTACAACTTGTCCAGCACCCTGTTTTTCGCTTTCCAATGCAACCACTGTGTTTGTTTGTAGTTGGTAGACCCTCTGCCGGCGATATTTCCCGCTAGTTGCAATGCCAGCAGGTTTAGCTGCAATTACCCGGTCTGTACTTTTAGCATCCTAGACAATGGAAAAAACCGATTATCCCTGATTTTAAGTATATATGATAACACTCAAATATTTAGTATTGGGAGTGACCTACTTGGGATTTGGTTTGGGATATTTGCCCGGGCTGCGGATGAACCGGGCGGCGGTGGCAATTGTTGGGTCAGCTTTTGCGGTGGTTGTGGGGATACTTGACCTGAAAACTGCTGGGGGGGCGATCGACCCAAGTACGATCGTTTTGTGTTAGGAATGACGATCGTGAATATAGTTAATTTGACAGCTTAATAAATATTTGCAATAATTAAGTTAAGTAAATCTTATGATGCACAATCGGTCACGGGCTTTAGTCCTAGAGTTTATACTTAATCTTGTCCAGCAAACGCTAAGGAGGTAAGAAACAGTGACTACCCAACCCGCTGCGAAACCCAGACTTAATTCTGCGTTCAAACAACTGATGTCCTTACACTGGGTGATGTCAGCTTGCTATTTAGTGTTGTTTATTACCGGTACGTCTATGGCTCGATTGCCGGGAGAATTGTTTATTCGAGGCCCCCTTTACGATTTTCACAAATCCGTAGGAGTGCTGACAATGGCTTTGCTGACTTGGCGGATTTTAACTCTGCTGCGCGTATGGTGGAAAAAATATACGAAACGCCTGCCAAAGTTTACGAAGGAATGGTACAAAAATTTTGCTCTGCACGCAACTTTGTACGTTTTTATGTGGCTAGTTCCGGTTGCGGGTTTCTTACTTTCTAACTCTTACAAAAGTAACAATGTGAAATTTTTCGGAATTCTTTTGCCGGATATGTTTCCGCAGAATTCCGCACTGGTTGAGGTGGGAAGGAGTTTGCATTTTTGGCTGGCGTACACATTTTTAGCGTTCGTAATTTTGCATATTTTAGATCAGAAGAAAGTTGTGAGAGCTAATTGGCGTAGGTTGGCAAATTTTGTTCGCACTAAGTTCGCAAAGGCTCAAAATGTGGGATAAATTTGCGATGAGGTACTATATCTCCATTGGTATTGATAAATTTACTGCAAAACTAGCTATTTTCCAGGGTGATATTCTGAAATTTCTCCCATCGTCTGACTTCTGGGGCAAATTTATGGGTTGTTCTAATAAATCGACAGGCTGACTAATCGCCAAACCCAAATCGCTCTTTAATTCCAACTTCGCCTCTTCACCGTGACACTCGCAACACCGCAAAATCCACACATTAGAATCCTCTTCCGACTGTTTAAACGCCATCAACACTAAATTTTCGGCGGACAAATCCAATAACTTGCCAACTGCGGATAAATTCTTGTTTCGATTTTCTCCTAACTGTGGCAACACCTTTACTAGCAGCGGCAAATTCAACTCGTAGCCGCGCCGAACTGTGCCGGCTTCTTGCCAATTTCCAGCGTGGGGATAGACGGCACAAGTAAATTCGGAAACTCCTACATCTGCTTGTTCATCGGGCCAAGTTGAACCCCGAAGCAATGTCAGCCGAATTTGATTCGGCTGAAGGTCGCAACCGTATTTGCAATCATTGAGCAAACTCACTCCAAAATTGTCATTGCTCATATCCGTCCAGCGCAAAATCGGCACTTCCCATTTGGCTTTTTGGGCGGGTGTTTGCGGCTTGGTTGTGCGATCGATCGCACCGCCGGGAATTTCGCAAGTTGCAAAATCTGCTTCTACATTTAACCCAAAGGCTGCTTTTACTAAAACGTGAGTTTCTTGCCAATCTGCAACAGTCTTGATTTTCAGCACCGGCGAACCTATTTCTACTATATAATCTTGGCAAAACTCCGATTTGCCAATTTGTCGGACTACGCGCAAACTCTGCCGTATTTCTCCCTCCTCTACCCAAAAAATATCTTTGAGTGTCGGCGCGGGTAATTGATGTTTTTCATAATTTGGATCGATATTCCAAGCATCCCAATATTGGCCACTGTCTTGAAATGCTTGCAGTTGATTGCCGCCTGCTGCATTCAGGACTTCTCGGTTATTTACTTTATCCCAAATGCTGGATAAATTGCCAGTTTTGTCGTCTACTGTTGCCCGAATAAATTCATTTTCTAGAACCATTTGTGCGGCTGCAAAAGGCGTTTCTTGACTAACTGTGTTTTTTTGTGCTATACCGTATGTAAGTTTTGATAACTCTGTCTTTTTTTCGGTTTCTGGACTCGCAGACGCATTATCAACAGTTTGAGCGTCTTCGCGACACAGCCAAAACACCTGGTAGCCAACGGCGGGGATATTATTGGCCCAAAATAACAGTGTAGATTGCGATTGCGGTCGATCGCGCCTGACAATTTGCGACACCAGTCGCCGTCGGGAAAAATCGTAAATTTGCCAAGCTGAATCAGCGGAATCGGGAAGCGGTACAGCCACAACCTCAGAGCGCGACCAATTGAGAGTATTGAAAATCAAAATCGGTTGAGCGTCGGACTGCGGAGGATGCGGCAGAGAAATTTGAGCCGAGATTGCATCCAAAGATTGTAGCAAGATTTCGCGACAAGTGCGATCGACCTCGGCAAAGGCTATATTAGCATCCGCGTAAACTTGGGCGATCGCAGAACCGGGCAAAATATCATGAAACTGGTTAAACAAAATTTGTTTCCAAGCAGATTCTAATTCGGACTTCGGATAAACCGCACCAGCACAAATCGTTGCCAGCGAAGACAGCAACTCGGCTTGGTAGAGCAATTCTTCGCAGCGGCGGTTTTGGCGTTTTTGGTCGGCGCGAGTCGTGTAGCAGCCCCGGTGGAATTCTAAGTAAAGTTCGTCTTTCCAAATCGGGAGAGTGCGGGGAATAGTTTTGAGTTCTGAGATGGGAGGATTTGCATCCGAAATTGCCGACAATTTTGACAATTCTCGCGGCCGCAAATTCTCCTGATTCTCCGAGTCTGGAACATCGCTTTCAGAGGAACTTTCCCCAACTTCCGGCAAAAAATGACTCTCAATCAAAGACAAATAATCAACCGCTTTCGCAAACTCCAACCTCGGGAAAAAAGGCGACATTTTCCAGCGTTTCGCCACCTCCAACATATCACGAGTCGGGCCGCCGCCGTGGTCGCCAACCCCAGGCAACCAAAGAGCATCTTGCAAATTAGTTTTAGCTTCCCAGTCAAAAGCATAACTTGCCATTTTCACAGATTCTATACTTTCGCCAATTGGAGGAGACATCATACTAAATATTTTAGTACCGTCCAACCCTTCCCACCAAAATGCACCGTGGGGAAATTCCGTTGTATCGTTCCAGCGCAACTTTTGCGTCACAAAATAATCAACTCCACCTTGCCGCAAAATCTGAGGTAATTGCCACCCAAAACCGAAAGTATCCGGTAGCCAAGCTACCCGCATCAATTCTCCAAATTTTTCTTTTGCGTAACGCTGTCCGTAAAAAACTTGCCGCACCATTGATTCAGCGGAAATCAAGTTTAAATCCGGTTCTACCCACATCCCGCCGACAACTTCCCAGCAACCCGCCACCACCTGTTTTTTAATCGCAGCAAATAAGTCCGGCCGATGTTCTTCCATCCAAGCATAAAGCGCCGGAGTTGAATGGCAGAAAATCAAATCGGGAAACTCCAATTGTAATTTCAATACCGACTCAAAAGTTCGCTTTGCCGCTTCCCAAGTTTCCGGGACAGGCCACAGCCAAGCTAAGTCTAAATGAGCGTGACCGACCAAATAGATTTTACCTGTATATATAGATGTCAGTTCACCACTTTCTCCTATATATATAGATGTAGCATTGCTATTTTCTCCAACCTCAAAAACCTCATCCCTTCTTCCTCCCTCTGTGCTCTCTGCGCCCTCTGCGGTTCCCTCATCCAACTCCCCCGAAAAAGATGTCCGATCGCCACTTTCTCCTATATATATAGATGTAGCATCGGTATTTTCTCCACCCTCAAAAACCTCATCCCTTCTTCCTCCCTCTGTGCTCTCTGCGCCCTCTGCGGTTCCCTCATCTAAATCCCCCGAAAAAGCCCGCAGAGATCCCAGTAAATTGTGCCGCAAAACAGACAGCGAGCGATCGAACTTTTCGCGATCGCACACCGCCGACCAATCAATCAAACCCATCGCCAAATCAATCTCAGATTTCAGCGTTTCCCCCTTGACAAACCCGGGGCGATTTGCTATTGTTTCGGTGGAGAGGTATTGGGAATTTAAATTTTCTAAATTGTGAGTTAGCGAATTTTGCAAAATCTCTAATTCGGCAGCAACAAAACCCGGATCGAAACAAGAAGAGTCAGCAGCTTCGTACAAACAAATCGATCGCACTAAAGCACCGTTATCGTGACCCGGACTTACCAACCGCAAAATAACTAAAAATTCATCTCCGGGATTTGCCGACGAACTCAACAAAACTCGATCGGCAAAATCAAATAAATCTCCCTGTCCGACTAACTCGCCGTTCACAAAAATTTGAGCATCTTCTGCCCACCAAGTCAAACCCAGCAGCAACCGCAAACCAACCACAGGATAGCCGTGCAAATTGTCAGGAATTACAAATTGCTGGCCCAAATACAAAACTTGTTTCCCCGACGGCCAAGCAATATGTCCTTTGCTGTTAAGTTCAGCAACAGGGCTGTTACAAATATTTACTGAAGAAACAGCAGAGTCAGAATCGCAGTACCTCCAACCAGACTGAACCTCCACTTGGCTGAGGCGGCGCAACTTTTCTACAACTTCAGAAATATTGTTGCTAGCAGGTGACACAGAAGCGCTCATATTTCGCTAAAATAGGATTTGTGTAGGAATCAAAGATCGGATTGAACCGCGAAGACGCAAAGGACGCTAAGAAATAGAGGTTTCAGAGGGTTTGAAGCTGCGATTAAGATCTCGCTTTGATTTTACAGCAATATTCAGCAATTCCGGCGCGAATCAAAAATCTGAATTCAAGAATAAAACTTATGTCTAACGGTTACTACGGCCCATACCAAAGCCGGCTATTAAATTTTATATCGAAACAGTCCCGCCAAGTCGCTGACAATTGCGATCGAACTTGGCGTCAAATTAAAGAAGCAACTCTCACCGCCACCCAAATTCTGCTTTATCCAGCTTATTTGCTGGTGCAAAGTTCCCGACTGCTAGGCCGACAGTTGCGGGAATCAAGTCAAAAAGTAGATTTACCGGAACTGCAAGAATTTGGGGGCGACGAAAATCCCGATTTGCCACAAAATTGGTATCAGGGGGAAATTTCCGAGGAAAGTTCGATAGCCGAAATTTTGCACCTAGCCGAAAATTTACTAAACTCGTCGCAAACTGCGAAAACTTTAGCCAGCTTCCCGCTGTTAATTAATAATCAGGGAAATACTGGTAACGATTTACCTCCGGCAATCACTTTTAAGGGACAAATCACCAAGCATCAAACCACTTCCGTCTTAGAACACCCACTTGCTAAAACTCAATTAAAACCGCAACCGAAAGTGGAGGGAATTGCCAGTTTTATCCCAGCCCGCACTTTAGTATTGGTCGGAAAAGAAAATCAGATATTAGATATTTTGACACCCGAACAGCAGGAAATGCTGGAAGGTCGCATAACTTGGGAAGTAGCAAACTGCGGACCCGAACAACGGGAAATTACCCAAAAAGAATTAAAATTTAATCTCGGTTTGGAGTCAGCGGCGAAAAAAGCGCAGTTGCCGCCGATGCGTCGTTTTTGGGAATTGATGGCATGGCTTCAGACGAGTCCGGTTGCTCTGAAAAGAAATCAGTTTGGAGAATCAATCCTCGCAGTTAAAAAATCCATCGACCGCAATGCCATCCTAGTCCAAAAAGCCCGCGCCCAAATCGAAGCAAAAACCGCACTGCAGTCAATTGCGCCATCGAATTCGATCGACCCCAATACCCCAAAACTAGAAACTAATTTTAACAGCAAGTTCGATCGACCCGCTAATCCTCTCTCCTTTGTTACATTACTCGATCGCGCCGCCGTCAACATTGAGGAATTAACCCTGCCGCCATCGGCAAAAACAATCGCCGCACCCACAGAAGCCCCCGGAGTAAAAATTAATACATCCGGCACAGAAGCCAATGTAGATTTTTCCGCCCGCGAAATCCTCGAAAAATACGCTCGAAACATCGAGGGAATTATTTGGTCGTCAGTAGATCACCTTCTGGGCAAAGAAACGGCAGCCAGTGATAATACTGAGAAATCAGTTGCCATTCAGTATTATTTGAAACAGCGACAAGAAAAAGAAAACACGCAAATAAGCCCAGAGGTCGATCGACCGTGGCTGAACTGGCAAGACTTATTTGGGGAACCAGCACCACAGCATTTAATCGACGACAGTTCCGAACCCCAGGCAGCAGCTCAAACCCATGCAGCACAAGCTAGTCCAAAAGTCAAGCAAGAAATTGCAGAATTAGGAGAATTGTCAGAAGGTCGATCGACCGCAGTCTCAATATCCCCGTACCCCGAAGCACTTCACCGCCTGCTGGGGCAGCTAAAACAGAGCTTGCTGACAAAAAGCCCAACAAGTCAACCCCAAACAGCATCTGATTTAGCAGTTACTCAAAAAAATAGCTCTGCACTCGCAGCAGAATCAACCCCAGGGCGTGCACAGGAAACCCAAGTGCCAAAAAACACAAACCCGAACACCGCACAAAACAACCAATCCCCAGCAGCAATCACCGCCCAAACTAGCAGATACACGGCCGCAACCCCCGCCGCAGCCGAGCCCAAAAATCCCAGCGCAGGCGTCCAACCCGAGGGCGACTACTTAGAAACAAAAGCCGAATCGATGGGATATATTAAGCACCCCCTAGAACAAGTGCTCGAATGGCTCGATCGAGTTATGCTGCGGCTAGAAAACATCGCCGAGCAACTCTGGAATTGGGCAAAAATCAACTTGCCAAAAATCCTCAAAAGCAAAGATAAAATTGACTAATCTTTAGCTTATGATAAAAAAGTTGCTGCAACAGCAGCAAATCAGCTCAGTATTATGCCATCTTTGGAGACTCCCACAGTGCTAACCCTCAAAATCGTAGTTAATGTAGTTGTTTTATTTTTTGTTTCCCTGTTCATATTTGGATTTTTGTCCAATGACCCAGCCCGGAACCCCAACCGCAGAGACATGGAATAAACAAGCTATCCCGGCCGCTTGCTGGGGGCGCGTCACCGCAGCCCCTGCAACAGCCGACAAACCCGCAAAAATTAGTTGAACAATACTTGACCTCGCACCAGCAGCGAGGTTATGTTGTGGCGAAAGCAAGTTCTGAAAGCAGCCAGGTTTCGGCGCGCCAAAGCCACTGCAAATTTTAGATATCAGATGAATGTTTAAACAGTTGCCTTATTAGATGCAAAATTTTCAATAATTTGCACCCTATAAAATCTAAAATCTAAAATCTAAAATCGGATGACTTACCTATTGTAACTATGCCCTATCCGGTACCGCCGCCAGAACCCCCTGGCATCATCTACATCGCAAAGCCCAAAAAAGTCGCTCTCACTGTCGCGACCGGCGATGGAGACACCCGCAGCAACCCCGCAGAAATACCGGAACCAAGCCCAGATATCGTTCAGCCAGAACCCACACCAGCCCCAGCAGAACCAGCAGCCACACTCCTCGGCACTACGCCAGCCACCGACCAGCCTCCAGAAATCGCCGACCCCCTAGCAGCAGTGGAAAGCGGCGACGCAGTGGTGGGATTTCAGCGTCGGCCTTCTGTGGGAGAACCCGAAACAGCGGAAACTCCGAAAGATTCCTCGTTTACGGCTTACCAATTAGGTTCGGTAGAAAATGCCGTTGCCATTCGCAATCGAAAACGAACCGCAGAGGCGCAGAAACAACAGCAGAGAAATCTTGTCGGAAAGCAGGAAAGTTGGTATCAGGCCCAAGGCCGGCAGTTAGAAGATAACTCTCCCGAACCTGCGGAGATTCCCGTCCCAGAACCCGCGCCAGAACCAGCACCAAGCGGGCAACAGCAGTTGGACATTCCCACACCAGGCACGGCCCCCGCACCCAGTACGCCCCCTGCGCCGACACCGAAGCCTAAACCAGCCACGCCGGGAGTCCGCACCGCACCTTCTGGGCGGACGGTTCCGTTTCCGGTGAGTCCGGCCGATACTATTGAAGTTAAGGCCGACAGCCAAGAATTTGACGACAAGCAGCAAATTGTGACGGCGGTTGGTAATGTCGTCGTGCGGTTCCGGCAAACTGTGATTGATGCCGATCGAGCGATCGTCAACTTAGTCACCCGCCAAGTGGTAGCATCCGGCAATGTCGCCTATACCCGCGGCCAACAAGTAGTGCGCGGCCAGCGGATGGAGTTCAATCTCGGCCTCAACAGCGGCGCAGTCGAACAAGCCAGGGGGGAAATATTCCTGCCCGCAGCAGGTAGCGAATTGACCCCCACACTGCCTACAGATATCAGTGCTGGGACGATTCTGGAACAGCCCCTGAGCGATCGAATTACCAGCCAGCAGCCCCTGCGCGGAGTCAAATCCCCCGGCGCTGCAACAGTCACTCTCGGCGGCGGCGGACAGCTAGCGGCCCCCCAAGTGGTCGGCGCCGTCAACCGCATCCGCTTTGAAGCAGAACGCATCGAACTGCTGCCAGACGGCGCGAGGGTAGCAACCAACATTCGGCTTACTAACGACCCGTTTTCCCCGCCGGAATTTGAATACAGGGCCCGGACGGCGACGATTAGAAGGATTTCGCCCACGGCTGAGGAATTGGTCACAACTAAACCCCGCTTGGTGTTCGACAACCGCGTGAAAATACCCGTGTATCCCCGCAGGCAAGTGTTTGACAGCCGGCAGCAAAACGGCCCGTGTTTGACCTTTGGCTACGACGGGGGCGAAAGAGGCGGTTTGTATGCCGAGTGCGGTTTTGAGGTGTTGCAAAACGGGCCAGTGCGGCTGACCCTGACGCCCCAAATTTACCTGCAGCGGATCGTGGCAAAGAACGGCGGTAATCCGTTTTCTCCCGATAGCTACGGGCTGAAAGCGAGGTTGGGGGCTAGTCTGGGCCCGCGCACCAGGCTCGACGGATCGGCAATATTTCTGAGTTTTGAAGATTTCCCGAACTTGCCGGAAGACAGCTTTCGGGGCAATTTGCGCCTGCGACAGTTGATCGGCACTCACACTCTGGCAGCAGAATACAGTTATCGCGATCGACTGTTTAACGGTTCTCTGGGCTATCAAACCGTGCAGAGTAGCCTGGGGGCAGTCCTCACTTCCCCAGTCATCCCACTCGGAAGCACTGGTATCAATCTCAGCTACCAAGCTGGGTATCAATTTATCAATGCTGACACCGATCGAGCAGACTTGCTCGAACCAGTGCGGGAAAACAACCGCATCGATCTGGGGCGTTCCCAACTCAGCTTTGCCTTGAGTCGCGGCTTCAACCTGTGGGAGGGCGAACCGCTGCCCCGCACTCCCACCCAGGGTTTGAGGTATACGCGGACGCCGGTGGTTCCTTTCTTGCAACTGGCCTTGGGAGTCCGGGGAGTTGGCACTTCTTACAGCAGTGGCGATCGACAAAATTCGATCGCCGGCAGCGTCGGCATTCAAGGGCAGTTCGGTCATTTCTCCCGCCCTTTCCTCGATTACACTGGGTTTAACCTGACTTATACCCAGGTGGGCCGGGACGGTATATCGCCGTTTTTATTCGATCGCTTAGTAGATTTGAGAGTCCTGTCTTTTGGGCTTGTCCAGCAAGTTTACGGAGGCTTTCGAGTTGGATTTCAAAGTGCTATTAATTTAGAAAGCGGGGAAGCAATCAGTACGAATTACACTTTAGAATACAGTCGCCGCAGCTACGCAATTATTTTGCGTTTTAATCCTGAGCGTCAAGTCGGCAGCCTGACTTTTAGAGTTAGCGACTTCAATTGGAATGGGACTCCCCAACCTTTTTCCGGGGACGCGCGAACTGTAGAAGGAGGCGTGCGTTTATCCGATTAATTCAATTGTCTAATTGGGAATTGGTCATTGGGAATTGGTCATTGGGAATTTGGAACCAACAGAAAGCAGTCAACAGTCAACAGACAACAGTCAACAGTCAACAGACAACAAATGACAGAAGTGACGGCAATATCTGCACAAGCAGCGGCTCTGCTGGTTCACTACGGTTTTGACCTAGGTGGCAAAAAAGCCGAGAAATTGGCGGGTGAATGGCTGACCAAATATCCCGGCTATTGGCTGCGTTTAGCAGTGGTTGAAGCGCTTTACCAAGGCCGCTACAAGGCTGTTTCTGTGGGACAGCTATTGAGTATGTGGCATCGGATAGGTCAACCTCTTTATCATTTCAATCGCGAGTTTGAACGCTTGGTATGCAATAATTTTCCTCAAAATTTAACCGGAGAAAGTGCTGCTCAACTACCACCGGAAGATATACTTTTATCGAACCAGGAATCGGAAGTAACTGTCGCAGAGTTAGATTTGGTTGAGCCGTCCGAACCGCCGCTCGATCGCACACCAGATGCAGAAGTACCGAACACAGAAGCCCAGGAAACAGGAAAATTGCCCGCCGACGATCGCACAAAAGAAAATACAGAATTTGTAGTATATGAAGATGTGGCTGTTACCGCCCTCGCCGATCGAGCCGAAACTGAGCACAAATTAGCGGACAAACCTGTGGCCAAATCATTCCCAGTTGTCAAACACACTGATTTTCATACCAAGTTAAAAGCGATTGCCAGAGAAGGCAGAAGAAAGAAGGGAGAAAGCAGAAATAGGGTGTAAACTTTGAGAACTAGATAGTTATTTGTCACTCTTCACTTTTAGGAGTGCCTCCCATCCGAATTTCCGAACAAAAAGATGCTTGTTCAGTACCGTTAGCTTGCTTAACAACGCTAGTCCGCAGTCGCAAGTTAGGCATGAGATACCACAGCCTTTCTTCTGCATGGAGGGTGTCTGATTCTGTAATCAATGTCAGTACGTCGTCGCCCATCACGTAGCGGCTATTACCCTTGTCTTGCAACACTTGGCCTTCGCTGGGATTGCCGGGATTTGGTACGATCGCTAATATTGTAGAACCGATTTGTTTAGCTTTGTCGCGATCGGGAATACCGTCCCAACTAATCCGAACGCCCTTTAGCCCAGTTGAAGCCGGGTTAATCGAGTGTTGTTGGCAAAGTTTGACGACTGCTGCATCGCTAGCTGTCAGTATTTCTATTTTGAGGTCAGATTTACCGGCCTGCAATTCCCCAGAATTGAGATTGTGTACGGTACGCTGGGAAAACCATTTGCCTGCACTTAACTCGAAAAACTCAATAACATCCATGAAATTTGTCTCTAAACTCAATACTGCTTTATTTGCGATCGTGACTTGCGCGCTATGGAGTCAGAAACCCGGTTTCTTCCTGCGTACCTAGCGGTCAAACCAATGATTTTGTCTAGAAACCCGGTTTAAGAGTGCAAGTCCTTTTCTATATTTTAGAGGAAGGGGGCGCACCTGCAAAGCTTTCTGAGAGCTTTGGGTGAAACAGATTGCAGATGCCGTTGAGGTACGAAACCCAACCAGGGGGACATCTGCCTTGCTGATGCGGCCGACTTGACAGAAAATTAGAGCATCCGCCATCATATTTCGTTATAAAAAGTCTTTTTCGCACTTTAAATAGGATTGCGATACCTAAAAATTATTAGCTTTGACAGTGTTGATCGATCGACTCTCGTCGCCAAAATACCAGCTATGTTAAGAAAAACAACGATATATGTAAGCTTTTGTAGATTGCTCGGTAAATTGGGCGTTGCTGAGTTGAATTATATTTGCGGGAATTTATTGTAATCGCACTGCTTGAAAATTCTCAAAGCAGACTGCGACTAAAAAACCAGCAATTCATCGAACCCTCACTAAACCGAGGACAGCAAGCCCGTAGCACATAGCATTCAAATATGTCATGCTAAGTCAAGAGAAAAAATTCTCGCTCGGATTTCCAGTAGGTGCAGCTAGCGATCGTATACATTTAAAAAACACATCCGTAAATTTATGACCGAGTTTACACAAGGGCTGGATAAAATGCAGCCCGCAGAACAGACGCACTACCTGGGAATCCTGCCAAGTCAGCTAGCAGCGACTTCTGACTCAGAAAAATTATACAGCTTACTAACAGATTACAATTTTATTGAAGCCAAGCTGTCCGCATCGGGAGTACAGGCGCTAATAGAAGATTACGATTTAGCAACAAGTTCCGATATTATTATCTCCGATCAAAAAGCCGACCAACTCAAATTAATCCAAGAAGCAATTCGGCTGTCGGCCCACATTCTAGCCACAGATAAAACCCAACTAGCTACCCAACTAATAGCCCGATTGATGTGCTTTGAAAGTCCAGAAATTCAAGCACTGTTAACACAAGCAAAACAACAAAAAAAACCGTGGCTGCGACCGATAACTGCCAGTTTTACCCCTCCTGGCGGGAGATTGCTACGCACCCTCACCGGCCATACAGATTGGGTACAAGCTGTAGCAATCACCCCCGACGGCAAGCGGGCAATTTCTGCGTCCTCCGACCACAATCTCAAAATTTGGCACTTAGAAACAGGAGAAGAACTTTCCACCCTCAAAGGTCATCTTACCTACGTCAATGCTGTAGCTGTCACCCCCGATGGTACTAAAGTAATTTCCGGTTCTTGGGACAATACCATTAAAATTTGGGATATAGAAACTGGGACAGAAAGATTTACCTTTGCAGGCGATACTTTTGCCGTAGAAGCAGTAGCAGTAACTCCCGACGGCAAGCGAGTAATTTCAGGTTCTTGGGATGGCAGTATTAAAGTTTGGGATTTGACAAGCAGGGAAGTAATTTTTAACTTCAAAGGTCACAGCAGTTTTGTGCAGTCCGTAGCAATAACTCCTGATAGCAAAGGGTTGATTTCTGGGTCAGGCGACAATAGCATTAAAGTCTGGAACATAGAAACCGGAAAAGAACTTTTTACTCTCACGGGTCATGAAGACTGGGTAAAAAGTGTAGCAGTTACTCCCGACGGCGAACACATAATTTCCGGCAGTTACGACGGAACTGTTCAAGTCTGGAGTTTGTCAGAAAGAAAGCAACTTTTCACTTTAGGAAAACACGGCAGTTTCGTTCAAGCTGTGGCAGTCAGTCCCGACGGCAAACGGGTAATTTCGGCTTCCGGCGACAAAACGCTGAAAGTTTGGAATCTGGAAACAAAAGAAGAACTTTTCACTTTTACCAATCACATCGCCCCAGTGAATGCTGTGGCTGTTACCCCCGACGGCCAGCGGATAGTTTCTGGTTCCTCTGACAAAACTCTCAAAGTTTGGCACTTAGAAAGAGGCAAAGAAAATTTATTATTTGCAAGTCATGCTGACTGGGTAAATGCTGTAGCAGTGACGGCGGACGGTACGAAAGCGATTTCCGGTTCAGGAGACAACAGCATTAAAGTCTGGAATCTCAAAAACGGACAGGAAATTTTTACTATTCCCGGTCATAAAGATTGGGTAAAAGCGATCGCAATCACACCGGATAGCAAGCGAGTAGTTTCGGGTTCCGGCGACAAAACTGTGAAAGTTTGGAATCTAGAAACCGGAAAGGAAATCTTTACTTTTACTGGTCATACAGACTGGGTAAATTCTGTGGCAGTGACGGCAGACGGAACGATGGCGATTTCCGGTTCTGGAGACAAAACTATTAAAGTTTGGAATCTAGAAACAGGAGAGGAACTTTTTACTTTTTCAGGTCATGATGACGGGGTAAAATCTGTGGCAGTTACTCCCGACAGCAAGCGAATTATTTCGGCTTCCGGCGACAAAAATCTGAAAATTTGGAGTTTGGGAAAAGAAAAGAATATTTTGGCATATTTATGGAATTTAGCCGTCAAAAATCTACTTTTTACTCTCAAAGGTCATGAGAGTTTTGTGAATGCTGTGGCAGTTACGGCGGATGGCAAATGGGCGATTTCTGGCGGGCGGGAACACAAGTTGAAAGTTTGGGATTTGTCAAGTAGAAAAGAAGTTTTTACTTTGGCAGGTCATGCTGATGCGGTAACATCTGTGGCGACTATGGGAACAAAGGCAATTTCTGTTTCGGACGATAATACTCTCAAAGTTTGGGATTTGTTAAATCGAGAAGTAATTGCTAGTTTCAGGGGAGATAGTGCTTTAAAAGCTGGCGCTATTGCACCTGATGGGGTGACAATCGTAGTGGCGGAAGCTTCGGGACAGGTGCATTTTTTGAGGTTAGAAGAGGGGAAATAGTCATTAGTGAGCAGTCATTAGTCATTAGTCATTAGTCATTAGTTATTAGTTATTATGCCGATCGCACTTTTGCTAAAATTTAAAAGTGCGATCGCTCTTTTCCCCCGTCTAGTTTACAATTGTTCCGGGTCAATTCCCATCGATCGCAGTCTTTCTGCTAGGACAGCAGCCCGCTGTTCGGCTTGTTCTGCCCGCACTCGTTCTTGTTCTGCCCGCTGTTCGGCTTGTTCTGCCCGCTGTTCGGCTTGTTCCAAGCTGCGAGAAACCTCCTCATAACTTGCAAACGGTTCCCCGTCAGGGCGATAAATTTGCAACTCTTCACCCGACAAATCAAAGCGAATTCCTAGTCGGGGACTGACCCAATTTTCGATCGCATCAATTACGTCCAAACGCCCCTGTGAACGCATCCAACCACTAAAATCGTTGCGTTCCGGGTCGTACAGGTAATATTCCTCTACGCCGTGGCGATCGTAAAATACCTGTTTTTTATTCATTTCTGTTAGCCTGTTACCGGGAGAAAGAATTTCAAACACTACTTGCGGCGCGATATTTTCTTCTTCCCACTGCTTGTAAGAACCCCTATCTCCTTTCGGTCTGCCGAAGACTACCATCACATCCGGGCCGACGCGAATCTTGTTATCTCCTTCGACGGGATACCACAGCAAATCCCCCGCGACAAATACATTCGGGTCATCGGCAAATAGCCACGCTAAATTTTGTTGGATGATGAGTATCCAGCGAAATTGTTTGGTATTGTCAGACATTGGTTTGCCGTCGCTGTCGGGGTAAATTACATCAGGTTTTTGAGGAGACTTGAGTTGAGTTACCATAACTGTTGTCCGGGGTTAGGGACTGTTTAATTTAATTTTAGCTTGTGGGAAGGGTGAGAAGTGCGATTCCCTACGGGATAGCTACGCTTCACGAACTTTTTCATCCAACCCAAAATACCCAAATTTTTAACTTAATTCATCTGGGTTAATGCCCATTTCTCGCAACCGTTCCATCAAAATCTGCGATCGGCGTCGTTCCTCTTCTAAAACGGTTTCTGCAAGTTCGGCCCGCTGACGTTCTTCTGCTAAAACGGTTTCTGCAAGTTCGGCCCGCTGACGTTCTTCTGCTAAAACGGTTTCTGCAAGTTCGGCCCGCTGGCGTTCTTCCTCTAACAGTTGACAAATCTCAACGTAGGAGAAAAACCTCGTTCCATCCGGTCGATAAATTTGCAATTGATCGCCCGATAAATCGAAGCGAATTCCCAATCGAGGACTCGCCCAATTTTCCATTAGTGCGATCGCATCTAACCCATCTTGTCCCCGCAGCCAGCCTCGCAGTTGGTTATTGCTAGGATTGTAAATGTAATATTCTTCAACTCCGTGGCGATCGTAAAATAGCAATTTCTTGTCCATTTCATCCTGCGTGTGGCCAGGAGATAGAATTTCAAACACAACTTGCGGTGCAATTCCTGACTCATTCCACTGCTGGTAAGAACCGCGTCTCCCTTTCGGTGTGCCGAACGCAACCATCACGTCGGGCGCGTTAACAATATTCGGTCTTCCCTCGATTGGATACCAAAACAAATCACCCGCTACGAATACATTCTCGTCATTAGCATACATCCATTCTAAATTTTGTTCGATGACGAGAATCCAGCGAAATTGGTCAGTATTATTTGCCATTGGTAAGCCGTCGCTGTCGGGGTAAATAACTTCTTGCTGAGGAGGGGATGGGATTTGAGTTACCATAACAGTTGTCCGGGGTCAAAGACTGTTGAATTTAATTTTAGCAGTTTGGGAAGTAGTCAGAAGTGCGATTCCCTACGGGATAGCTACGCTTCACGACTTCTCAATACAAAAGCCTATTCCTCCTTCTCTTTTATCTCTCTATTCTCGAACTCTGCGCCCTCTGCGCCCTCTGCGGTTCATTAAAAAACATCTCACTCAGCATCAAAAGCAGGGCGGACACCGCCCGCCCTACAAAACTACTTCCTCAGCAACTTCACCCCGCGAATCGAATAATCCAAAAGCTCAATTGGGTGCATCAAAGTAACTTCCTTTCCCTGCAACTCCAAATGCTTCTTAATTTGCAAAGAACAACCCGGATTAGAAGAAGCAATCAACTCCGCCCCAGTATTCAGCAAATTTTCCACCTTTTGCACTCCCAATTCATCAGCAACCTCCGGCTGAAGCATATTGTAAACCCCCGCACTCCCGCAGCACAAAGCCGCATCCACAGGTTCTTTCAACTTCACCCCCGGAATTTGTTGCAGCAACTGACGCGGCTGCAAACTAATCTTTTGGCCGTGCAACAAATGACAAGCATCCTGATACACAATTGTCAAATCTCCGTCAATCAAAGGATTGAGTTTCGCCGTAATTCCCGCACTTGCCAAAAACTCTTGCACGTCCTTCACATTAGCAGCAAATTTTTCAGCTTTCTCCCGATATTGCGGGTCATCTGCTAAAATATGACCGTATTCTTTCAAAGTGTGACCGCACCCAGCAGCGTTGATAATCACAAAATCAACACGCGTATTTTCAAAGCTATCAATCATTTGTCTCGCCAAAGCTTTTGCCTGTTCCGCTTGGCCTTGGTGTTCCGGCAAAGCAGCACAGCATCCCTGACTTTTGGGAACCACAACCTCGCAACCGTTAGCCGTCAAAACACGCACAGTAGCCTCATTAACAGGCGAAAATAACAGCCGCTGCACGCAGCCTAAAATCACGCCGACTCGATAGCGTTTTTCACCTATTGCCGGAATTACCTCTGGTAAATTATCCCGGAAAGAATCGACAGTAACTTTCGGCAAAATTGATTCCATCGCCGCCAAGCGGGGAAATACTTTTTTCAGCAAACCTGTTTTGCGGACAAGTTTTGGCAGTCCTAATTTTTGATAAATAAACAGCGGTACAAGCAAAGGCCGCAATCTGTGAGGATAAGGGAAGAGATTAAAAATCAGAGTACGAATTACATTGTCGGAAAAAGTGCGTTCCTGATTTCTAGTAACTTGGTGGCGTGTTGCGGAAATTAATTTGTCGTATTGAACTCCAGAAGGGCAAGCTGTTACGCACGCTAAACATCCCAAACAAGTATCGAAATGCTGTGAGGTTGCTTCGTTTAAAGGTGCGTCGCCTTCGTTAATTGCATCCATTAAATAAATGCGGCCTCTAGGCGAATCCATTTCTTTGCCGAGTACGCGATAACTCGGACAAGTTGATAAGCAAAAGCCGCAGTGCACGCAAGTATCGATTAATAGGGGATTCGGCGGATTATTAGCATCAAAGCCCTGTAGTTCGGGAGTTTGTAAATGGGGATTTTGTGCTAGAAAATTGCTTTCTTTAGCAGGTTTTAACTCGTCGCTGGGAACTTGAGATTTTTCTGAAGTTTGCATATATGGAAGAAAGAAGAAGAAAGTTCGGCAACGGATTCTGTAACGGATGTAACGGATGTCACGGATGTCAGGAAGAAGAAAGAAGGAAGAAGAAAAAAGGATTTAGTTATCTAGGAGAGAAGTCAGAAGCAATCGACCGCTTATATTTCAGCAATTAAGAAAAGAACTTCCTAACAGTCAGGCGCGGTTGCTATGCTTAGCAAGCCTAAATTCCTCAAGCAAACAAAAACTTCTCTTCTTTTCTCTTTCTTCGGGGTCTAGCGCTAACGCGCCTTCGCGGTTCGTTAAAAAACAAGTCTAGTTAACAAATGAGTTAGACCGGGATTCAATAAAGACCAAACTCCTGACTACAAACTTTAAATTAAATACCGCTTATAAAACGACTGGGACTCAAAAGATTTTCCGGGTCAAACTGCTGTTTAATCCGGCGCATTAAATCGATCGCACTTCCAGTATAGCCCCAAACATCTAACTGTTGCTTGATGTCGGTCGGCGCTGCTAAAACAGTCAGAAAACCGCCTTTCGCTTCGCACCCTCTGCGTACCTGCAACAGCGTTTGGGCCGTCGCATTCTCAAACCGCAAAACCCCCAAACCGCTGCCTGCATGAATCAAAGCGTCCTGTACCGGCAATTCGTTAATTGCTGTTACAGCTTCCGAGGGTCTGATTCCTATTTTGCAAATAATTGCCGACTTTGTGCCAGAATCCCACATTGTTTCTGGCAATCTTTGCCATAACTGATGCTCATCATTTTCGCAGCAGCTAGTGCCTTGCAAACCCAACTTTTTGCCAACTTCCAGTAAGCGGGCTGATTGTTGTTTAACACTTTCTGCGATACTTTGAAATCTGACGATTAATCCCGTGCCCTTTCCTAAGCCTAATTGTGCTACTAAATCAGGTGACACCAAATCAACGGCTGTTGGTGTCAAAGCAGAGGATAATAAGATTTGAGCCGTTTGGGACAAAGCATTAATTTCCCCTGTCAGCACTACGGTTCCCGATGATTCAGGCAGCGGATAAACTCGGAAAGTTACTTGACTGATGACGCCCAATGTGCCGTAAGCACCAGTAAACAGTTTCATCAAGTCGTAACCGGCGACATTTTTAACAACTCGACCTCCGGCTACCGCAATTTTACCGTCCGATCGCACAAAGGTAATTCCCAACAGCAAATCGCGCACCCCGCGATAGCGATGCCGCAAGGAACCCGCATCAGCAGTAGCGACAATGCCGCCCAAAGTTGCCTGTTGCGGATACGCTGGGTCGATCGGCAAAAATTGACCGGCAGCAGCTAAAATTTGCTGCAAATCCGCAAACTTCATCCCCGCTTCTGCAGTCACGGTTAAATCGCCCACAGCGTGTTGTACAAGTCGATTGAGGCGCGAAGTGCTGACAGCCACAAGGCCCGCTGCATCAGGAGATTCCCTTAAATCCCCCTTAAAAAGACCCACTTTGACAACATCTTGCTCCTCCCTTGTTAAGGGGGGCCGGGGGGGATCGGAGTATAATTTAACTAAACCGCCCCAATCAAGTTTGCTGCCACTGCCACAAGGCAAGACTGCACAGCGATTTTGCTGTGCCCAAGCAATGACAGCCGCCAGTTCTTCCTGAGTATTCGGGTAAACGGTACAATCTATTTTCGTGTCGGGAACAACTGCTTTTTCTACCCGTTCTTCCCAAAATGGCTCTGAATCTTGCCAGCGACAGATGCCAGCAGTGCCGACAATACTTTCTAATTCTTGTGTGCTAACGTAATTTTCGGTAGAAAAAGATTTCATGAAGGTTATGAGACGCCCGGTAAAAAAAAATTATCAAAACACTGCCTAAAACCATTAAATATTAATACGGGCCGGATATTCAAAACATGAAAAAACAAATGTCTCAAAACCGACTTTCTGTAGGAATTACCGGTCTCAACGAAGTGATTGGCGGCGGCCTAATTCCTCAACGCTCTTATTTGGTGCGCGGCGGCCCCGGTACTGGCAAGACTACACTGGGCTTTCACTTTTTGGCAGCAGGTGTGGCTCTGGGAGAAACGCCCCTGTTTATTACTTTAGGAGAACCGGAAGCGCAATTGCGCGCCAATGCCGCAAGTCTCGGTTTTGATATGGATGCGATGGCGTTCCTGGATTTGAGCCCATCGTCAGAATTCTTTACAGAAGTTCAGACTTATGACATTTTCTCCCCATCTGAGGTTGAGCGAGAACCGACTACACAAAAGATTATCGAGCGAGTCCAAGCTGTCAAGCCACAACGGGTGTTTTTGGACGCGATCACTCAATTTCGCTACTTAGCTGCGGATGAGTTCCAATTCCGCAAGCAAGTTCTGTCTTTTCTGCGGTTTTTGGTGGAAGGGGGGGCGACGGTGGTGTTCACCTCCGAAGGCACTTCAAGTGCTCCCGATGACGATTTGCAATTCATCAGCGACGGAGTAATTTACTTGGAACTGCGCCCTGAAGGGCGCACCCTGTCTGTCACCAAGCTGCGAGGCTCCAACTTCCGCATCGGCCGCCATTCGCTCCGCCTGACTCAGGCTGGTATGGAGGTATTTCCGCGACTGCTTCCGGACAACTTTCAACAGGATTTTGTGGCTGAAGCAATTTCTTCTGGGGTGCCAGAAATCGACGAACTGCTGCACGGGGGACTGGAACGGGGGACTGTCACGGTGATTACCGGGCCTAGCGGCGTGGGTAAAACGACGGTGGGGGTTCAGTTTATGAAGGAAGCTGCAGGAAGGGGGGAGCGATCGGTAGTTTACATTTTTGAGGAGTCAAGTTCTACTCTGCTGCAGCGCTGCGAATCAGTTAACATCCCGGTTGCGGCGATGATTGGGCAAGGAAGTCTTTCCGTGATACCCGTGGAACCTTTGCTGTACTCCCCGGATCAGTTTGCCTGTATGGTACGCCAGGAGGTGGAGCAGGAAAAGACGCGGATTGTGATGATTGACAGTATTTCTGGCTATCAGCTTTCGATGCAGGGGCAAGATTTGGTGAACAATTTGCACGCTTTGTGCAAGTATCTGAAGAATATGGGAGTCACCGTTATCTTGATTAATGAGGTAGAAGCCATTAGCGGAGATTTTCGGCTGACCGAGATCGGGATTAGCTATTTGGCGGATAATCTTGTGTTTATACGCTATCTGGAACGCCAACTGCAGAATAGGACAGAAATCCGCAAGGCGATCGGAGTAATTAAAAAACGAGTCAGCAACTTCGAGAGAACTCTGCGAGAACTCGAGATTACTCGCTACGGCATCAAAGTCAGCAAACCGATAGCGGGGCTGCGCGGCATTTTGAGTTCGGCGCCGGTGTGGATTGAGGAGGGAGGGGAGGAAGATTGAATCGGGGTTTGTCCTGCTGTTTCTGGGCAATTGGAGCTAATTTTGCAGTCGTGAATCTACTAATCAGTAGGGTGCGCGACGCGCACCTCACCACTAGCCTAAGTCCTGGACAACTTAAATATATGGGTAAATTTGTGTATTTTTCGACTTTTATAGCAGTTTTCACTTCTATGAAATACAGTAGGGGAACAGGACACGGGGCCGTGTCCTGTTCCCGAGCATCTGTACTTTATTCAACTGAAAACCAATGTAATCCCTCCCCGAAAAATAAGCTAATACCAGATAAAAAAAGAATCCAACTTTAGGCCACCTCCCCACCCATATATAATCACTCACTCCCCATTCTAAAATCTAAAATCTAAAATCTAAAACCTAAAATCTAAAATGGTTATAACCCGTATTCAGAGGAAGCTGATAAATGACTGGCAACTCAATAATTTTAGCCGTAGACCGCAATCATCGAAACTTGGAACTATTAGCACAATTTCTTAACAAAGAAGGATACCAGATGATCGCGGCTTATAACTTTGAAGATGTTGCACAAGCTATCAGTCAGCCTGCTAGGATCGGGATGGCTTTAGTAGATATTTCTGGTTTCGACCGCCGGATTTGGGAGTGCTGCGAAAAACTGCGAAATCACCAAATCCCTTTTCTAATACTCTCGCCCAAACAAAGCGCTGCCATTCAGCACGAAAGCCTCTGCCACGGTGCTCGGAATATGTTGGTAAAACCTTTGATCGTTAGAGATTTGCTGGGAATTGTTCACAGCTTGCTAGGAGAATCTGCGTGAGTCAAATTTTATTGCTTGTCGAACAGAAAGAAAATCGCCGCCTGTTATTAGAATGGCTAGCTGTTTACTATGAGGTATTGCTGCCCAACTCCACAGAAAATAGTGAGGAGTTTTTACCTTTTAATCAATCTTTTGACCTGGGGATAATTGACGCTCTTGCCTTGAAACGCCACTGGCAATGGGTGGCAGCCCAAAAAGAGGCAGAACACCCGGTATGCTTGCCTTTTCTTTTGATTACATCGCGCTCGGATGTAGGGATGGCAACGCAATTTATTTGGCAAAGTATTGACGATTTGATTATCGCTCCGATCGAGAAGATTGAATTGCAAGCGCGGGTGGAGATTTTGCTGCGATCGCGCCAGTTGTCTTTAACTCTCAAATTGTCTCACGACCAACTCGATCGCACTTTGCAAACCGCCCAAGAACTCAATGAGATGAAAACATCTTTGCTGTACATGATTGCCCACGACGTTCGCAATCCTTTGAATTTCATCATTGGCACTACACAACTTCTTAGCAAGTACAAGTTGACATTAACAGATGAGAAAAAACAAGAACTTCTAGACAAAACTCAAGCAGCCGCAAAAGGTATAGATTTGTTATTAGATGATGTGCTGCTGCTGGGGCGTGTTGAGTCAGGAAAAACAGGCTTTTCCTTGCTACCCATAGATTTAGCCAAGTTTTGTTATGAGTTGGTAGGGGAATTTCATAGCAGCCTGAAGTTGAAACCTGAAAATGATCGGGTAACGCTGATTTTTGTAAATCACAGTCCATCGGCGATGGCGTGTTTGGAGGTAAGCTTGCTCCGGCGAATTCTGGGCAATTTGCTGTCCAATGCTATTAAGTATTCTCCCCCAAATACCGAAGTAATCTTTGAATTAAAACTTACTGAAACCGAGGCAGTTTTTTCGGTACAGGATGCAGGAATTGGCATACCTGTAGCAGACCAAGAACGGCTGTTTAATTCATTTTACCGCGCCAAAAATGTCGGTCGCATTCCCGGTACTGGACTGGGGCTGAGCATTGTTAAAAAATGCGTGGACTTGCACGGTGGTGAAATTACTTTGATCAGTGAAGAAGGCGTCGGCAGTACATTTACCGTAACGCTGCCGATCGCAAAACCTGGAAAAAATAAAATCTCGCCTGCAACGCCTTAAACTAGATGCAGGCCTTATCTTGGGATAGTCATCGATGAATTTGACGCCCGGGTGAGGCTATACGTGGTAGTGTGAGCATGAGATGTATCCTCAAAAAACTTAAGAAAACTCTCGCTATTTTACCCGGCAAGAATTTGAAGAAACATTAACGACCGATCGTCAACTGATGAAATTGAGCATCGTCGTTCCAGGAGCGATAGACGAGCGGGAGAATTGGCGATCGTTCCTCAAAGCTCGATCGCCATCCTAAAAAATTTTGAACGCACCCAAAAATAATTAGATACCATTCAAAACTTATCCCGAGTTGTCCGATTTTATATTTCTGAAAAAAAGCTACCCAACAACCGTCACATCTGAGATTATCTGAGGAGTATTTTAACACTTTAAAAATGGTTAATCAACTCTTTTATGAATTATTGTCGGACTACAATCAATCAAGAGTTGAAGAGCGATCGCATGAGCTTTCAGGCGGACAGTGCAACTCTTCAACTATTAATGGTTGAAACCTGATGTCTCCAGGTTCAATCGCCACTCTTCTCCACCAAGCTGGCAACAAGAGCAGCCAAAACTTACCCAAAGACACAGAACGCTGCTCGCGAACAAAAACCAAGGTCAGGAGAGCCACCAGTCGTAAAACGGCTGAGAGGGCAAACACCCCTGGCAAGCCACCGAGATTGGTCAAAGTGGCGAGAAAGCCACCAACGGTGATTCCCATTGCCCCCGTAACACCAGGAACCGCGGCTGCGATCGCAAAGTATATCGACTGATTCAACAGCGGTGCCACTCCCATAAGAAGATTGTTGCTGCACAGGTCGATCGCCGCCCACGTCCCACCGCCGATTATGTGCAACAGCGGGAACCAGACCCATAGGAAAATTGGAGCCGTTCCACCTTCTAGCCAGAGTAAAGGGGTCAGAGCCACCAAAACTCCCACTACTAGCATAATCGGGCGATTCCCAACCCGGTCAGCCAGCTTCCCCCAAAAAACCAGCATCAGCAAGTTAGCACCAGCACCTAAGCTGCTATAGAGCGTTACCACGCTGACATCTATATTTAGGTCATCCAGCAAGTAAAGGTTAAAGAAGGGCGCGCTGACGTTAACGGCAAAGCTCCATAGACCAGAGTAAAGCAAAAACTTTAAAAAATTGGCTTCCTTGAGAAAGCTAAAAATTGTCCCTGTGGATGATTTTTCGCCTGTATCTAAATGGACGTGTACAAGCTTTGGGTTCACATCGGTCATAAAGAACTGACAACCTATACTGATGAGGCCAAGCACAATTCCTAAAACCAAGATGGCGCTGTAACCTTGGAGCTTTCCACCTGGCCAGTTCGATACCGCTAGAGCCATCAACGGCACACCCATGAGATTTGTCAAGCTGACAGCACTATTGCGAAAGCCAAAATACCGCCCGCGCAACCGCTGAGGTACTAACGCCGCCAACCAGCTCAAGAAGGAAGCACGACCTAAAGATTCTAAGACTTGACTTACCCAGATGATTGCCAATGTCAACTGCACTAGCTGATGTCGGGCCAAATGAAATGAGCCTCCCAACCAAAGGGCTGGCACGAGAATCAGCCACAGCAGTCGCGACATTCCGAAAATCCAGAAGGAATACCAGTGGCGGCTCTGTGTTCGGTCTGCTATATAAGCTCCGAACGGTTGGAGCAAATTTACCAGTTGAGGAATGGAGGCGAGCATACCAATTTCCACTGGACCAGCCCCCAAATCGAGCAAGAAATTACTGAGCAACGCGCCACCGATGATGCTGTAAAAAAGCGTAGCGAACACACCGTCCAAAGTTAGTGCTCTGAGGCTTGACCGAGTTTCCGGTTTGGAAAGTTTTAGAGGTCGATTGGTCAGAAGTACCGTCTCTGGTAAGGCTATATCCTCTTGGATTTCTTCCTGAAGAGGGAGAGGATTCGTTCCTACTAAGCTGTAATCTTCTTCTTGTTTTTCGAGCATACTGGATAGCCAATAGATAAGCTGCTACGCAGCTTAATTGTATAATATAAGATTAAGTATTTTAAGGAGCACAGCCATAGATGCCAGCTAAAAATTCTCGGTCTAAAAAGCAAAAACAAAGATTACTTAAATAAATTAGATAAAATAAAAAGGCCTAACTTAGAGATTTTTTTTTTAATTTTATTAATGAAGGATCGTTCATGGTGTTCTCGATAAAATAGAGATTTTTCCGAGGGAATAAGTCAAGTAAAATTTCGGAAATCCACCTCTGAGTATGAATAAATGTTGCTAAGAATGAGGATAAAATCAAAGTTCTAAAGGAGCAATAGCGCTCAATGACTCTTTTAGGATAAATCGCAACAAAGATTGAGTTGCTAATATTAAACCTAATCGGGCTTGCGCGAGTTTTGGCTGTTTTATTTTGACTTCTCCCCAAATTCGGCAGTGGCTATAAAAAGTCTGAAATGATTCACTCAAACTATTGGCTAATTTGAAATAATTGACAGGTTTTTCGCCGTTTTTTACCTCATAAATAGGATATAAATTGTCTAGCACAGTTAACAGTTGCGAAATTAAATTGCATTCGGCTGGATGCACTAACCGCAGTCGATCGCCCTCGTCAATCCAAGGGATAGGATTTGGACTCGCCAGCGACCAAATTTGCGAGGCTGTAGTGACATCTGGCTGCGCGATCGAAATTATGCGATCGCGGTGGGCCATTCGCAGCAGGGAACAGCAGCGCGCGTGGCTGTACTGAATGGGAAATAGCAGATCGGCACACACAACAGGAGATATTACTCTAGATTCTGGAACTGGGAGGTTCGTTTGAGCTAAACGCTGCAACCAGACGGCTAAACCTGCATCAGTCAACTCCAACTCAATAATTCCCGTCGGCGCGACTTTAACTGCGAAATCTGGGCAGCACAGCGGTTCGAGTGTTTCGGCCAACTGTGCCGCAATTGTCTGCGGTGTCTGCTGCCAAGTTTTAGCCAATTTCAGGGCGATCGCAGACACGTACAGCACCCGCGCGCTATCTTTACTCCGATTTAACGGAAATATTGCACCATTCTCAATTACTTGTTTAGGAACAGGCAAGATGCCTGTTCCACAAGAAAATTCATCTCTTGTGGAACAGGCATCTTGCCCGTTCTTGAGAATGGTGCCACCTATGAGATTTAACGGAATTTGGGCTAGTGTTCCCTGCTGGGCGATCGCGCTTTGGAACCTTGAAAGCAAGAAACACTTCACTGTAACTTCCGGGCACTGCTCCATATTTGTTGTATCCATATCGGCTCATCCTACCGTAACAGCGATGATCGACTGTTACCGCTTGCATTGTTGTTCTACGTTAAACCGCTGATGTCAGAGATGCTCGATCTGCTCCCCCAAGCGGGGCTACATCGAATTAATCGGCTTTCTAGCGATTTGTTTGCTAACTATACAATAATTTACGACAAATTTTTTGCTGAACTCTACCATTTTGATGTATTTTTTGCTACATTGAATCTTTCGGTAAAACACAGAAAAGTCAGCACAGTTCAGCACAGTTAAGAAGCGTGCAAGCTCGATCGGGGGTTGGTTGTCTCACTTTGTATCGCGCTGCTAGCAAAAGCCGTTTTTCTCACTGATTAAATATATCCCAGAGCCTTACCTATGCAATCAACTTCCACACCTCTAGATACTATCGATCGACCTTTTATCACTTGGCAGCGAATTATCGACTGGGCCCAGGAACACTACCGCTGCCGGACTTTTAGCAAAGATGAGCGGATTCCCGCAAGACCCGGACTGCTGTATTTAGTCCAGAAAGGTTCTGTGCGACTCGTAGGTAGCGCTCAAGTTAGCGCTGCGGCGGCGAAGTCGAAATCCGTTGACAAAACTACAGAAGAAGCTTTTTTGGGCTTCGTCGGCGCAGGCCAGCCCTTTGAACTGGTTGCTCAGTCTCCGTTTACTCTCCAAGCTTACGCCCACGCCGATCAAACTCACGTAGTGTGGATGTACTGGCACGACTTAGATAATTGGCCTCACTTCCGCAGGGAAATTTTGGATGCGTTTCGCTACCAACACCAGCGGAAACTTCTCTGGCTGAGCACTTTGGGACAGCGCCGGACGATCGACCGACTGTTGGGATTTCTCACATTGTTGATTGAGGAGTTCGGCGAACCTTACGTAGGTGATGGCGAACCGGATGTGGTTCGGGGCTACCGACTGCCTTGGGCATTGACTCACGCTCAAATTGGCAGCGCGATAGGGTCAACGCGGGTGACGGTGACGCGGCTGATGGGTAAGTTGCGATCGAAAGGTTTGATTAATACTGAGGATGATAATTTAATCTGTTTGCCGGCTAAGTCTAACCCCCAAAAGACAAAAAACCAACAGCAGGACTTAGAAGATTCTCTGGAAGATTCCCTGGAAGATTCTCTGGAAGATTCCCTGGAAGATTCCCTGGACGATTCCCTGGAAGATTCTCTCGAAGAATCTGCATAAAATTCTGCGGGAAATTGCCACCAAACAGCACGTCACTATTAGTTTCGGGGCGTCGCGCTCGTTCGCTAGACAGTGTACGATGAATTGTGTAAATTTTTCCCGTTCTTGAAAGATGCGACTGACAATGACCGATGACAAGCAAAAATCTTCAATCCCGAACAATCAGCAACGGGTGGTATTCTGCGACTTTGACGGCACGATAACTGTTGAAGAAACTTTTGTCGCAATGCTCAAGCATTTCGCACCGGAACTGTCGTCTCAACTGATGCCTGAAATATATGCTAGAAGGCTGAGTTTGCGATCAGGAGTGCGGCAGTTAGTAGAGTCTATTCCCTCGGAATGTTACGGGGAAATTGTGGAATTTTCTAGGGGAAAGCTGATGCGACCGGGATTGTTGGAATTGCTGGATTTTTTGGACGAGAAACAGGTAGATTTTGCGATCGTTTCCGGCGGTCTTCGGATCATGGTAGAGACGGTAATGGGCGATTTGGTACACCGGGCGAGCGTTATTTACGCTGTGGATGTGGACGCTAGCGGCCCTCGCTTGCAAGTCAATTCTGAGTTTGAAGGAGATGAGGAATTGGTGTCTAAGGTGCGGGTGATGGGCCAGCACCCGGCCGAGGAACAGGTGGCGATCGGAGATTCTCTGACGGATTTTAACATGGCTTTGCAGGCTTCGTCGGTGTTTGCGCGCGATCGGCTTGCCCAGTATCTAGACGAACAGCAAAAGCCTTATACTAAATGGGATAATTTTTTTGACGTGTTGGAAAATTTGTCCCACAAATGGAAGTGAAACTATACCCTTTCTCAAGAAAAGCTATGTGTGTATTGCTAAAGTGTGCACTGCCCACCCTGCGTTTAGATAAGCCAGGGCAATTCCTATTAACTGACATCTTGCACCATTGTCAATAAGCCTTTCACGAGCGGGCTCTCCTGCCCAACCCCTACTCCCCACAAGAAAGTTTACTCTTTGTGGAACAGGCCGGAAAGCCTGTTAAGCGAGAATGGTGCAAAATGTCACTATTAACGTAAAAAGTAGATTAAAAGCTGAGGATTTGTAAAGAATGAGTGGCGATTTGAGATCGGATTTAATTGCAGCAGCCAAACATTTTTACGATCGCGGTTGGATGGTTGGGACTGCTGGCAATCTTTCAGCCCGCTTACCAGATGGCAGTTTTTGGATTACTGCTAGCGGCCGCGCGAAAGGGCAGTTAACTGAAGACGATTTTATCAGAATGAACTCAGACGGCGCAATTGTCGAGCAACCTGTTCCCGACAGCCGCCCTTCGGCCGAAACCAGCATTCATTTAGCCGTTTACAATTGTTTTCCAGACGCCAAAGCTTGCTATCACGTCCACTCGATCGAGGCAAATTTAGTTTCTCGGCTAACCGCAGGAGATGCAGTGCCTTTACCGGCGATCGAAATGCTGAAAGGTTTGGGGGTGTGGGAAGAAAACCCGCAGGTGGCGATACCCCTATTTGCAAATTATTTGGAAGTGCCTAAAATAGCCAAGGAAATTCGCGAATTCTTTGCCGTTTCAGCGGCGTCTGTACCCGCTTTGTTAATTCGCGATCACGGAATCACAGTCTGGGCAGACTCGCCAGCGGCCGCCTACAATTACGTCGAAATTGTAGAATACATTTTTCGCTATACGATCGCAGCCCGCCAATTAAATTTAGATGTGAAATTTTAGAGGAGAGATTGAGCGGTGCATGAATTCCGAGGCTTGGGAATTTGAGATTAGGAAACGAGCAAACATCGAGAAGAGACAACAATTATGGCTAAATATACGAGAATTTTATCCCTAGATGGAGGCGGAATTAGAGGGATTATCCCCGCGCAAGTTGTAGTTAGCATTGAGTCAAAGCTGCAACAAAAAAGCGGCAACCCAGAGGCGAGAATAGCTGACTATTTTGATTTAATCGCGGGAACAAGTGCGGGAGGAATTTTAACTTGCATCTATTTGTGTCCCGATGCCGAAAATCCCACCAGACCTCGCTGGACAGCCCAAGACGCTCTTAATTTTTCGATTAACAGCGGTCGCGACGTTTTTAAGAGTTCATTTTGGAAAAAACTCAGATCTATAGACGGTTTGATAGATGAGAAATATCCGAGCGATAGCTTAGAAAAATTCTTTTTGGAAAACTTTAGAGATTGCCAACTCAGCCAACTGCTAAAACCTTGTTTAATTTCCAGTTACGACATCGAAAGGAGAAAAGCTCACTTTTTCGATCAAATAGATGCTAAACAATATCCAGCAGAAGACTATTTTATTAGAGATATCGCCAGAGCCACATCTGCCGCTCCCTCTTATTTTGAAGTTCCCAAAATCTACTCTTTGACAAACGAATCCTACGCTTTAATTGACGGGGGAGTATTTGCAAACAATCCCACACTTTGTGCCTATGCAGAAGTTAGAAATAAATTCAGAATTCCCGACGATCGCCCCGACAAAGGCCCGACAGCAAAAGATATGGTAATTTTATCGCTGGGGACAGGAGAAGCTCAGAAAAAATTCCCCTATGAAGAAGCGAAAAATTGGGGTCAAGTTGAGTGGGTTGAGCCTTTGATTAATATCATGATGACGGGAGTGGCTGAAACTGTAAATTATCAACTAATTCAAATTTATGATGCGGTTGAAAGACCGAATCAATATTTGAGAATTACTCCCGATTTGAGCCACGAAGAACCGCTGCCGATTGATGATGCCTCGGAAGAGAAAATATCAGACCTGCTGAGAATTGGCAAGGAGCAAGCCGAAAAGAATAATGAACAGTTGGATAAGTTTATCGACTTGTTACTTGCGGAGTAGTCCTAGAGTTTTAGTCATATTGTAGGGTGGGTTGGGCGCGGCGATTAAGTTAAGTCACCAATAAATAAATCTTAAACCGCGCCTAACCCACCAACCGCAGGGCTGAGAGACAAAAAATATATGTTGACAAATCGTGCAATAATTGCTGTACAATTGCGTAAATCTCTATTTAGTAATGCTTCGCCCTGTTTGCAATTAATCGCGAGCCGTCAGTAATTGGTTAAAAAATACCAAGAAAAGCGCGATCGACATTTAGATGAAACCTTCAATAACAGGTGGTTTCAGCGTTTTTTTGTGACGTTGTTCCTGGGTGGCCAAGTGCTGCTACGCATCATCCAAGGCAGAATTGACCGCCGCAAAATCATGGAACATTTAGTAACAGTAGGCCTGGATTCTTTCCGATCCGTGCTGCTAATAGCCTTTTTTGGTGGCATGATTTTTACCTTTCAATCAGCCAGAGAATTGGTTCACTTTGGGGCGGTTGGGGCGGTGGGAGGTGCTTTTGCTGTGGCATTTTGTGGGGAATTAGCACCACTTTTAACGGCGGGCGTGGTGGCGGGACAAGTGGGTTCGGCTTTTGCGGCGGAGATAGGAGAAATGCAGGTGACGGAACAAATAGACGCCCTGTATATGTTAAGAACAAATCCGGTTGATTATTTAGTAGTGCCGAGGGTGATAGCTTGCTGCATCATGCTGCCGATTTTAACAATTTTTGCGGTAGCAGTGGGGATTTTGGGCGGGCTGTTTGTGGCGGTGAATTTTTATGAGTTGGAACCATCAGTATTTTTGGAATCGGTGCGGACTTCTTTGGGGCCTTGGGATTTAGTAACTGTGGCGATTAAGAGTTTTATTTTTGGGTCGATAATTGCCCTTGTCGGTTGCGGTTGGGGGTTGACGACGGCGGGCGGAGGGAAGGGAGTAGGTCAAGCTGCAACGGCTGCGGTGGTGACTTCGTGGGTGTTTATTTTTGTAGCGGATTTGTTTTTATCGCTGTTGATGTTTTACGAGTTGGGGATTATGAGAAGTTGATAATCTTGGCGATTCTAGCAGGAGTCAGGAGTCAAGATGCTTAAATATTAAGGGCTTGAACAATCATCAACGCCCTACGCCGCCAAGGCGATTGCTATAAAATAACATGAAAATTTTTTTAACCGCAGATGAACGCAAATAAACGCTGATAAAATTGCATCAGCGTTCATCCGTGTTCATCCGCTGATATCTGCGGTTTAAAACTCTCAACTTTAGATGGTAGATTGGAGAAAGGAGGGCGATACACTCGAATTGCCTCAATAGGAACTTTCCCATCTGTTTCGGGGACGATTTCGAGGATGTGTTTGGAGTTGCTCAAATTCTGAGCCAATGTTGTAGAATACTCGCGGCTTGAATCTGTAATTTGTGGAGGAACGTATGAATCAACAAACATTGGTCGTACCTGCCAGGAAATTTCAAAGCCTTTAGGCGTCGGTTTTTTAGAGTATTCATAAGAATTTTTCAGCCACCAGTTTCTCGGTTCAATCACGACGCGGCCAGAGTTTGAGACAAACATTTCGTCGTTTGTACCGCTGCCGTCGTAACCTGTTTTAGAACCTACAATGTCAAATTTAAACTTGCTGGCGTCGCTGTTAATCTCAGTAATTATGGCTTTCCAATCTTCTACGATTAGCGGTTTTTGGCTGGATACTTGGAGAATAGCGGGCCAAGGAACGCCAAGGCTAGCGCTAGGTCTGGTGATGCTGTAAAGTTCAGGAAATTCTGAGGGTTTTTTGCCGTCGATCGCAATTTTAGCAGAAATTCCCTTGCCGTTGAAGGTTTTATCGGCGATCGCATCTATTCTATTTCCTTCCAATTCTAAAACCAACTTGCCATCTTGCCACTTAACATCGCGGCCAACGGTATAGGTTTTAACTAAATCCTGCGGCGGTTGAGGAGAATTTGGCTTGTATCGCAGGTGTGGTTTAATGAGAGCAGCTAGGAGAAAATTTCCCCAATCGTTAAGGTGAATTTCATCGCTCAATAGCTGTTTTGGCTGCAAGCGATTGTCTTTCAAATACCGGAGCCAAGGTTCACGAATTTCGGCGATTTCGCAGCCGTATTTATCGGCCAACTCAGGCAGCCATTTAGTAGAATGAGTGTTGTGCCATTCGTATCTTTTGACTTCTTCGGGCTCGTCGTTGTTGCCTGTCGGCAGCCACTGGATGTGGTCTGAATGCAAGAGTATTTCGCTAGTAGTGCGGCGGCGGACATTGGCAATTATGGCTTCGTAATCTTCACCGCCTCCGTAGACGTGAAAAATTAGTAAGTCTGGATAAAAAGGATACAAATCATGTTCGCTGGAACGGATTAAAATTGGGGCGGCAAATCCTCCGATTGCCCGATTTTCCACAATCAAATCTGCATTGGGAAATCGCTGTTTCAAATCCTGCGCTACATCTTGCCACCAATCTTGCTGAGTGATGGATTGACCGTAGAATAGGATACGCACTTGGCGGCGGTCTGTTGGAGTGCTAGCCGCAAGTAGCCCCATCGTCCTTTGAATTTTCGCTCCAAAACTAGCATTATTTGCAATAGGAGCGGGTGGGGGGAATGGCGTATCGGCGGCTATTTTTTTGATGAGCGGAACTAACAGAAAGCTCATACACAAAAAAAGCAGCCACAAGTAGCGATAAATCTTGGATTTTCTGCTATTTCCTTGTTGTTTTGCCATTGTTTTATTTTTCCCTGTCCGTTTCACTTCGCTCAAGGCGACTGTGGGATGAATGCTAGGCTTCTATCAGTAGCTGTAGCCTGCTTATGGGCGCACCTCACCAGTAGCTGTAGTTTAGCCTGTATGGAAATATATTACCAAATTGAGCGAGACAAAAGGTGATATAATGCCAGCTAATTAATTGCAGGAGATCGATCGCACGTCAAATGGATTACAAAACAGCCCGCAGTTTTCTGATCGACCAAGGAACCGCCCTGGAAACCAAGAAAAATCCCGACGCCTTCCTGATGCGTCTCAAACAAGGTCAACCGCCCGTACCCGGACAGGTGACATCGATTTTATTAGCTTTAAAAATATTGTTTGAGGGTTTGCAAGAATCTCCCATGCTCGATCGACAATTAATCTCGGCACTGCATTTACTGTCAGTAGAAGGTTTGCAGCAATTTGAAGCTGGACTCCGCAGAGGAGTTGCTTGGCCACCGCTGCTGAAGGAAGACTTAAATCGAATTGCGATCGCAGTCAGGAATATCTTTTCCGGCGTCTGGCAATAATTTAACTGAGTCAACTCCGATGTTTAATAAGAGAAATTGTCACACTCTACTACTCGCGAAAGCTTTCGAGGGATGCCAAAAGATCTGGCAGTCCCGCTAGCGCCGCCGACACCAAAGCCTCATCTTTGTAAACTCGCGATCGCACAATTCGGATACTTTTGGACACAGAAGTGATAGAGCCTCGCTGTTCCGAATTTGCAGTTTCAACCTGCCCTAAATTTTTTGTTTCTCGCGTCAGGCTAAACATAGCAGTATCCTCAATTAATCCCTAGATATGCGCCCGTAAAATTTCTCAGGGCTTGCTCCATATTTTTATTATTACTCAGATAGGTAACAGAGATGAAACCATGAAATAATTATTCACGATAGTCAGGGATGAACTTAAACTACATAACTACTTTTATTGATTTGTTACAGGGCGCGTTTGTTTCAGCCGATCGCCCACAGCGACTCAGACACCAGGCAGCAAAAGCAAAATCACCGATTTCACAGGAGGAACGCGGATCAATGATGCTAACTCTTAGTCCAGCAACAGTTATAGCTCACATCAGGCCGACTGTCGAAAGCTTGCACGACGGAGACTACCGCTACCGAGACTCCTTTGCGATCGATCGACCTTTCAGAGAAATCCAATTTCGCAAACAAGACAGATACATCACCGGCAGCGATTCAGACAAACGCACGGGCAAAAGTTACTGCTTCCGGGGCATCCCCCAGCAGAACAACATTATTAACATCACGATAGCGATCGAAATTTCCCCAAAAACAGCACAGCAAACCCAGTGGAAATTAGCACCGGGAAACCCCATTAATTTCGACAGGTTTTATCCCCTGCAAGCAGGGCCGGGATTAGAATTGTACAAATGTTTGACAGCATTTTTACCAAACTTGAAGGATTAGTTATTCGTTACTTATTAGTGGTTATTTCTTAATCGCTTTGGCTTGTTAATAACCAATAACATTCTTTAAGAATTAACAGTTAACATTCAACAGTCAACAGTCAACAGTCAACAGTCAACAGTCAACAGCCAACAGTCAACTCCCTAAGAACCAGCATTTTCCAATTCTTCCCGCAGCATTTCCCGGTAGACTTTCGGCAAACGAGAACTCATAGAATTATTCTCTATTCCATATCCCAAACTCGTCCAAGTTCCCGAAAGCATCCGCAATACGTCAGTTAATCTTTCCTGCCGCAACATCTCAGGAATATCAGCTTTCCAAAACTTGCGATCGCTCAACCAAGCATAAACCACAGCATCCTGATCTTCTGGTTCAAAACTGTAATCTTCCCAGAATAAAAAATTAGCACGACGCGCCTGATAGCGCTTAGCCTTCTCCTTCCAAGTCGTAGTCAGAAATTGATACCTGCCCGCTGCCGTAGTACACTTACCTCGATTCGGGCCATTAACAATCTTCACGCACCAGTCAGGATGGCGGCTCAAATCTAATATATATTTGCCACCGTAAACAACGTGATAAGGTCGAGCAACATTCGACTCGCTAGCAGAAATAGTACGCATCAGAGCTCGAATGTAAGGATCTCCGGTTTTTATAGCCAGCGGCGGCAATTTTCCCACCCCGCTTGCCGACTGGGACAACTGCTGATTTCCCCGCAAACTGTCAACCAAAAAAACACCGCCGCCAATCACAGCGCCGATTAAAAGTATAAATCCGAGGATTTGAATCTCTGATCGCCTCAGCAAACCTCTTTTTCCACGGCCCAATTTCTCAGATTCTAGCCAAGTCATTTCCATTTCCGAAATTTCGACCCATTTTCGAGCCACCCGCATCCGGCGCACCCGAAAATCGTATTGATATAGGGGGGCCGCTAACAGCGTTAAACTCGATAAAGCCCCCGCCAATTTGCTCAGCCAGAAATCTAATTCACCGGCTACCGCAACATTTGTTAGAGTAGATATTCCTGTTAGCAACTGAGCCGGCTCGATCGATCGCGCGGGCCAATAAAAAATCGCAAGTTGCACCAACAGCGACAGATTAAATGCAAAAAAAATCACTACAACAGCATTCAAGCCTTCTCGCAAGTGCGATCGAATACCAGTGTGCCTGCGCTTGAACTTGCGCGCAACGCGAAAGCGCCCCGGCAGCATAATTAGTAAGGGATTTAAGATTTTGACTGCTAAAAAGTGACAAACAAAAAACACCGGCAACTGAATCAGCCAAGCCGCCAGCAGTAGAGTCAGAAAGCCGATATCGTCGCTGACAAAAGGAATGCCCCTGCGAAGGACAAAACTAAAACTCAGAGCGAGAGCAAATGCCCTTAACCACGAAATCGGATAGGGGAACCAAGCTGGCCACTTGAGAGTTTTCATGCTGGGAGAGGGAAATTTCAACGGCGAATCGTAAAACTATTAAGATTTTGCCAGATTTGGCGATCGGAAAATTGTTGTAGGGTGCGTCAGCCCCAATCTTTGATCCAAATCACATCTTGCACCATTCTCGATAAGCCTTTTTTGGGCGGGCAGGATGCCCAACCCACAAGAAAATGCACTTTTTGTGGAACAGGCCGGAAAGCCTGTTCTTGACAATGGTGCAACATCTCTGATCCCAATCAAAGTGTTTTTTGTCTGACGCACCGAACCCAAGCGAGGCTAATTCAATCAAATCACACTGGCAAACAACTCCTCAAAACTCTTTTGCGGAGCCTCCGACTTCGCCACAATTTCCACAATCTTGTTGCGAGAAGTCGGCTGAAACAGCGCCTCCACGCACACTTGGGCTACCTTGGTGCGGGGAATGCTGCTCTCAAACATTTTGTCCGCACCAGTCATGACGATCGCATCTGAATTATCCTCATTTTTGAGACCGCCCGGACGGACGATCGTATAAGTTAAGCCGCTTTTTTGCAAATACTCCTCGGCTTGCTTCTTCCAAACCAGAATCAGCCAGAACAAATTCAGCGGGTGAAAAAACTGAGAGACGCACAGAGAAGTCACAAGCACAAAATGCTCAATGCCCTTAGCCTTAGCTGCATCCACCAAATTTTTAGTACCTTCAAAATCCACCTTGTAAGGCGCTGTCGGGTCAAAACCAGGGGCCGCCCCTGTCGCGCACAGCAATACCGTACTATCGCCGATGGCATCGCCCAGGGAAGTGGCATTTAATACATCCCCAGTCACTAACTCTGCCTCCGGCGGTAAAATTTGCCTCGCTGTGTCTAGATTTCGGACTAAGGCGCGCACGGGAATACCTCGCTTGACCAATTCTGCGACGATGCGGCGGCCAGTCTGACCTGTGGCTCCTGCTACAAATGCTTTCATAAGTCGAGTTATGCTGAACTAGGGTAAGTTTTGTTGCTATCAATTTCTCAATTGTAGGGAGGAAACTCCCTTAACACATCCCCAACCCGATCAATTGGCGTGCACACCAGGAGAGCATACGATGAAGCAGGATTCCGCTGAATATCAAACTGTTGAAGCTTCTGACGAAAATTACTACCCAGATGCGAGTTTCGGGCAGTCCGAAAGTGGAAGCGCGGATGCAGGAGAGGAAGTTGAGCCGATTTGGTTTCACACCCATTTTGAAGACAGCATGGAGATGTACGCGGATGCGGAGACGGTGGCGAACCATTTGAACAACCACAAGAGTTGGTTTTGCCAGTGCGCTTCGCCGATGAAGGCCGAGCCGATCGGCGAAAACGGCTATGATTTATTAATCGGGCGTTTTGGGGCTTTCGGCTACCGTGTTGAAGCGAGAATTGGTTTAGAGTTGCTGCCGCCGGATGCTGAGGGCTGCTATTTGATTAAGACTATTCCGGTTCCGAATTATACCTCGCCTGGGTATGAAGTGGATTTTCGATCGGCGATGAAGCTAGTGGAGATACCCTCTCAGGAGTTTGCCGCCGATTGGCCGAGCTCGGAACGTGCTAAGCTGCCGCCTGCGATTACCATTACTACCTGGAAGCTGGATTTGGCTGTGGGGGTTTGCTTTCCCAAGTTTATTCGATCGATGTCTCAGCCTTTGATAGAAAAAACCGGCGATGCGCTTTTGGAAAAAATTATCAAACAAGTTAACCGGCGCTTGACTTATAAAACTCAGGTTGTTTTTCACGAAAGTTTGGGCATTCCTTTTCCGAAAAATCCTAAGAAACATTAACAATACTTACGCTTTAACCTGTACTGCATTTAAATTGTATGTTAAGTGCAGGAGCTCCTGCCCAGCCCCTACTCCCCACCAGAGTAAAGATTTATTTTACTCTGCAATTTAAATGCGGATTAGCTTAACTCACATTTGTAGGGTGTGCACTGCACACCTTACTCATAAGTGCGATCGTAATAACTGGAGTTTAGACTAAAAAACGAGCGCATCTAAAAGTAGCTGCCTTTAAATATCCGGCAAGCTGTTACTCCAAAAC
>NZ_JAUBSA010000050.1:0-46456 GCF_036702115.1 Microcoleus sp. LAD1_D5
TCGCTTCTGTGATTTATTGCGTAAGCGTTGCTTGCCGTAGGCGTCGCATCCCTCTTTAAAAACTGTCCGGAGTATTGGTATATAATACCGCTAAGAAGCTTTAATCTTTATTGCAAGATGTTGTTTTCGTTAATTGCTACGGCCCTAAAAAAACTCACTGTTGTGGGTGAAATTTTCAAAGCAGGAATATCTAATGAACATAAAATATGGACTGACCGCTATCGTGGCAACATATTTAATATCTACATTAGCAGGAGAGCCTGTTATGGCAGCCACAATAGCAGGCACAATCAAAGTTAACGTCGTCAAAGTCACAGATCCCAACTTCGCTAGTGTCTACACCGGGGACTTTTCCTACGACGATACACATCTGACAAAAGTCGGCTCGGAGTTCATGACCATCAATGGCGGAAATGGAGATATACGGGGGCTGCTGTCTTTTAACTTTAGATTTCTGGACTTTGCTACAGGCTTAACTCCTGTCACCTATACGGCCAGTGATGATTTCAACTTCCCAGATAATCCTGTTTTAGCTTTTGAGAACGGACTTCCAATTCAATTTGGCTTTCAAGTTGCTCCTGGAAATGATGGCGGAGTTTGGGGTGGAAATAACGGATTTATGTTTGTAGATCGTGGGATATTTAAGTTCGTCTTGCGAAATGGAACTATTGGAGGTGAGGGGCTAGTGACCTTAGAAATTAACGAATCTCCTCCTACTCCCGTACCGGAGACTCCCCATTGGCCTCATTGTTGGGTTTTTTGGGCTTGGGTGCAGCTCACTTGTGGAGAAAGTCCAACAATTAATCATCTTTACCAACATAACTTGAGAGGAAGAGGCAATGACAGCGATAGATACTCCGTTTTTGGTGACAGGTGGCGAAACTAACAGACCACCTACCAATGCTTTTAGTCCTAGTCAACGTCAAATAAATATCCGTGCGCCCTTCGGGGTTCCCTCTGCCGATCGATGGACTGGTCAAAAAGTATGGTTGCTGCTTCCTGGTTTCACAGCACCCAGCGATTCTTTTGATGCAACTCTGGCGACAGCCATCGATGATGCTAACCCAAACGATACAGTTTTAGCCCTTGACTGGACGCAAGTGAGCGGCACCCCAACAAATAATGCAGCAGCAGGGATCGCTATAGGAGACCTTTACAGGTCTGGTTCATGGATTACTCCAGTGGCAACAACAGTCCGAAACAAACTTGTGGAGTGGGGAATACCAGCCACAGCACTCAATATTGTTGGTCATAGTCTTGGTGCTAACCTTGCCAGCGAACTTGCCGCGAGTTTCAATATTACCTATGGGAGTCAAGTTGGTTCGGTTACAGCCCTTGACCCAGCATCAAATAGTGCGAGACTTGTCAGTCCATACGATAGAATTAATGGCTTCGATACTGACCTATCAAATGGATATGTAAGGAATGGAGGAATTGCAGACCCAATCGAACGCTTAGACTTTGGTGCTACGGCTTCAAGAAGGAGTTTTAATGGCATCAGTAGTGTATCAGGAAATGAAGCTCAAGCTGGAACCGCCAGGGAATCTTTCCTGTTTGACTTCGGCACCAATCCCCTGAATCCCGTAGACCAAGCTGCTCAACACAGCCGTGTCGTGACCGCCTACACAAATTTGGTTAAAACTGATGCAGCCGATAATTCTCGTTTAGCTACCAATATTCTCGGTCTGACTGACACGCAGCCCGATCATCAATTTCGACCAAACTTCTATAGAGGGGATTCTCTTAACTCTCTTCAAGTGCATGAAGGAGTGATTCCCGTTGATGCTCAAGATAATCCTTTGTTTCTGGTTGCTGCTAAGCTTAATGGCGGAACCAACGATCGCTTCATCTATGGGACTAACAGCAACGACGTATTAACAGGAACTGGGATTTTTGGGAAATATTACAACAACAACGGCAACCATACTTATTATTTTGGGGATGGAGACGATACTGTCTATGCTGGCACAGGTAGTGACCTCATCTTCGGCGGGGCTGGAGTTGATGCCCTTGGTGGCTCAGATGGGAATAATGTGATATTTGGGGAAGCTGGTGGTGATTTGATCGCTGCCGGTACAGGGAATGACACCATTAATGGCGGGGCTGGAAATGACGACATTAATGCCGGAAATGGCACAAATACCATTCGCGGTGACGAGGGTAATGATGTTCTCACTGGTGGAAACGGCATTAATATCTTGTTTGGTGGTTTGGGGAACGACACTCTCGGAGGTGGTGCGGGTCAGAACATATTAACAGGTTCAGAAAGCAACGGGCCGTCTGGTGTTGAGGTAGATACTTTAATTGGCACCAGCGGTAACTCGGTTAACGCATTTTATATTGGTGATAACACGACAAATTGGTACTCAGTCGGTGGTGGAAATGATTACGCCCAAATGGTTAACTTTAATGCAGCAACTGACATAATTGTAGGTGGCGTCAATATTGAGGCGCAAAACGTCATCAATCAAACCTTTCTCTGGTCTGGAAGTGAATTGATTGCAAAGATTGACGGTCTCTGGGCTTCGGAACTACTGTTCCCTGTAAGGATATTTTAGGCTTGACCTTTCTCCGGTTTTGCAGAGACCGCTGTGAGTTGTCAATCCTCAAAGTTTAGCAACACTACAAGGGATTTTTAGGTTTGTAGTTGCGCGCTCCCGCAACTACAAACTTTCAGTCTTGGACGCACTCTGACGCTTAGAAACCGGGTTTTTTACGCCCGTGTGCGGGCTACAACGCGTCTTTTCGTAAAAAAAAACCGGTTTCTGGGCTGCCATGCGTGAGTCGTAACTTTTTTTCAATGTGCTAGATCGATCGACCTAACCAATAAGTTTTGTAAAAAAATAGCCCTATACTTTCGAGAATTATCACTTTTGCACCTGCATGACAGCCAAAAAGATTGTGCTAGAATCCATCAATAAGTAGTCGTAGGTTGGGCACAGACCGAGAAGAGCAATCTTCTTGCAGTCTAGGGGAGGTTGTAGGTCAGCCACCATTTGGGTCTTCCCAGTTGAAAGCCACCCTGCAACATGAGCCTGGAATCTGCAACCGCAGCCGAGTGCGGCAGATCGGTTGGGAGTGTCGCGCTAGAATAAGCAGTACGAGTAGGGACAGGGCAATGCCCTGTCCCTACGAGAAAATAAACGCTCGTTGTGCGAGCGTGACCTCGAAACGGGCACATAGCAGCAGGTGATGGGAATAAATCATGTTTGAACGCTTCACAGAAAAAGCAATAAAAGTAATCATGTTGGCCCAGGAAGAAGCTCGCCGCCTGGGTCACAACTTCGTAGGGACAGAACAGATCCTCCTGGGTCTGATCGGAGAAGGAACCGGGGTTGCAGCTAAAGTCCTCAAATCAATGGGGGTCAACCTCAAAGATGCTCGGATTGAAGTTGAAAAAATCATCGGGCGCGGCTCTGGCTTCGTAGCAGTCGAAATTCCGTTCACCCCCCGCGCCAAGAGGGTTCTAGAACTGTCCCTCGAAGAAGCTCGCCAACTCGGACACAACTACATCGGCACCGAACACCTGCTGCTGGGCCTGATCCGCGAAGGTGAAGGAGTAGCGGCTAGAGTCTTAGAAAATCTGGGAGTAGACTTGTCGAAAGTCCGCACCCAAGTGATTCGGATGCTGGGAGAAACCGCAGAAGTCGCAGCCACTGGCGGCGGCGCTCGCACCAAAACCCCAACCCTCGATGAATTTGGAGCCAACCTCACTCAAATGGCGGTCGATGGCAAACTAGACCCAGTAGTCGGACGCCAAAAAGAAATCGAACGGGTAATTCAAATCCTCGGTCGCCGCACCAAAAATAACCCGGTGCTCATCGGGGAACCCGGAGTCGGTAAAACAGCGATCGCCGAAGGTCTCGCCCAGCGCATTGCTAACAACGATATCCCAGACATCCTCGAAGAAAAGCGCGTCGTCACCCTCGACATCGGCTTGCTCGTCGCTGGTACCAAATACCGGGGCGAATTTGAAGAACGCCTCAAAAAAATCATGGACGAAATCCGCACAGCGGGTAACGTGATTTTGGTGATTGACGAAGTGCACACTTTGATAGGTGCAGGTGCTGCTGAAGGGGCGATCGACGCAGCCAACATTCTTAAGCCGGCTTTGGCTAGAGGCGAACTCCAGTGTATCGGCGCTACCACCCTAGACGAGTACCGCAAGCACATCGAGCGCGACGCAGCCCTAGAGCGGCGCTTCCAGCCCGTCATGGTCGGCGAACCCACTGTTGACGAGACGATCGAGATTCTCTTCGGCTTGCGAGAACGCTACGAACAGCACCACAAGCTGAAAATCTTGGATACGGCCCTGGAAGCCGCAGCCAAACTCTCTCACCGATACATCTCCGATCGCTTCCTCCCAGACAAAGCAATTGACTTGGTAGACGAAGCAGGTTCGAGAGTCCGCCTGATCAACTCCCAACTGCCCCCCGCAGCCAAAGAACTCGACAAAGAACTGCGCCAAGTCCTGAAAGATAAAGACGAAGCGGTGCGTTCTCAAGACTTTGACAAAGCGGGCGAATTGCGCGATCGGGAAATGACCATCAAAGCCGAAATTCGCGCTATTTCCCAAGCCAAAAAAACCGACTCGGCCCGCACCGGCGAAACCGACCCATCGCCAGTTGTCACCGAAGAAGATATCGCTCAAATCGTGGCAAGCTGGACGGGCGTCCCGGTCAACAAACTGACCGAATCCGAATCCGAAAAGCTGCTGCACATGGAAGATACCTTGCACCAGCGCTTGATCGGCCAGGAAGAAGCAGTGAAAGCCGTTTCCCGCGCCATCCGTCGCGCTCGCGTTGGCTTGAAAAATCCCAATCGCCCGATCGCCAGTTTCATCTTCTCTGGCCCCACAGGCGTCGGCAAAACCGAACTCACCAAAGCCCTAGCCGGCTACTTCTTCGGTTCCGAAGACGCCATGATTCGGTTGGATATGTCGGAGTACATGGAACGTCACACCGTCTCCAAACTCATCGGTTCCCCTCCGGGCTACGTCGGCTACAACGAAGGCGGCCAACTCACAGAAGCAGTCCGCCGCCGTCCTTACACAGTCGTGCTGTTCGACGAAATCGAAAAAGCCCACCCCGATGTCTTCAATATGCTTTTGCAAATATTGGAAGACGGCCGTTTAACTGATGCCAAAGGTCGCACCGTAGACTTCAAAAATACGCTGCTGATCATGACCTCTAACATTGGTTCTAAGGTGATTGAAAAAGGTGGCGGCGGCCTCGGCTTCGAGTTCAGCGACAACCAAGCCGATGCTAATTACAACCGCATTCGTTCTTTGGTTAACGAAGAACTCAAAAACTACTTCCGCCCCGAATTCCTCAACAGGCTCGACGAAATTATCGTCTTCCGCCAGTTGAACAAGGAAGAAGTCAAGGAAATCGCCGTCATCATGCTCAAAGAAGTGTTCGGTCGTTTGACAGAACAGGGAATCACCCTGGAAGTGACCGAAAAATTCAAAGAACGGCTGGTAGAAGAAGGCTACAACCCCAGCTACGGAGCCCGACCCCTACGCCGCGCCATCATGCGGTTGTTGGAAGACAGCTTGGCGGAGGAAATCCTTTCGGGCCGCATCAAAGACGGCGACACCGCTGTTGTGGATGTGGGCGAGGACGGAATTATTAAGGTGCTGCAAGGTCAAAAGCGGGAATTGCTGCCCCAAGGCGCTGAGTAAGATTGAGTAAGTGCGATCGCGAGTTAAGTTTGGAAATAACCAATCTCGCAGTCGCAAACAACTCAAAATCCTCACATAAAAAAGGTAGAGAATCTTAGTTCTCTGCCTTTTTTATGAGTTAATATCAACAGAATGTACGCTTACTTTTCTAAGTATCTTCGTCTCAAAAAATATGAGACCGAGCGACTCGGTTTCTGTAGGACGGTGCCCCCGTGTTCGCCCTTCCGGGTTTCTGAATACCCCAACAAAGTTTTACGTTTAATTAGAGCGAGCTACTTCAATGGCAATTAGATAATTAGCAAGAACTATATAGTGGAGAAATAAATGACATCTGAAAAAAAGAATTTGGGTACAGAAGTAGCAGAAAATCCGCCTGAAAGCTGGTGGCAAAAAGCGTGGAAGTCGCAGCGAGAAAATCTTCAGATAGTGATGATTGCTTTGAGTTTAGCAATAGTGATTCGAGCCTTGGTCGCCGAACCACGCTATATACCCTCAGATTCTATGATACCCACTCTGCACGTGGGCGATCGCGTCGTAGTCGAAAAAATCTCCTACTACCTCGAACCTCCCAAAACTGGCGACATCGTAGTATTTGCCCCGCCCGAAAAGTTGCAAGAACAAGGCTTTACCCAAGACCAAGCATTCATCAAGCGGATAATTGGCTTACCGGGTCAAACCGTCTCCGTTAAAAAAGGTTTAGTTTATCTCAACGACCAACCCCTCGTCGAAAAATATATTGCCGAACCTCCTAAATACCAGTGGGGGCCTTATCGCGTCCCAGAAAATGAATACTTTGTGATGGGAGACAACCGCAACAACAGCAACGACTCCAGCAGGTGGGGATTTTTACCTAAGCAGAATATCATCGGCCGCGCTGTAGTGCGGTTTTGGCCTCTAGAACGCATCGGGGAAGTTTGAAGTCAGTTGACAGTTGACAGTTGTCAGTTGACTGTTGACTGTTGTCATCGCAAGCCCAATGCCCAATGCCCAATGCCCCATTCCCCATTCTCCATTCCCATGCCTTATGCTGTACGGCAATTTCTACTTATTCTTGTACCTTGAGGGGTAGGGAGTTCCTCGGGCAACTGATAAAATAGTACAAAAAGCAGCGGGAGTTCTCGCCTCGATCAAAATTAGTTGAATATTAAAAAATTAGGAAAGCTATGGGATTTTTTGATTCCGAAATTGTTCAGCAAGAAGCCAAGCTGTTGTTTGAAGACTATCAATCTCTCATCAAACTAGGTGGCAATTACGGCAAATTCGATCGCGAAGGCAAGAAAATGTTCATCGCTCAGATGGAATCAATGATGGAGCGCTACCGTATTTTTATGAAGCGCTTTGAGCTGTCTGAGGACTTCATGGCTCAGATGACTGTAGAGCAGTTAAAAACACAGCTCAATCAATTTGGCATCACGCCCCAGCAGATGTTTGAGCAAATGAACTCAACGCTGGAGCGGATGAAATCTGAGCTCGAAAAACAATCCTAGTGAGCAGAAGGAAGAAGGAAGAAGGAAGAAGGAAGAAGGAAGAAAAAGAAATTATTCCCAATGCCCAATCCCCAATCCCTAATGACTAATCACTAATCGCTAATGACTGATAATTAAGGCCGCTCAAAAGATGAAGCAGGTTTGAAATTTTCTGCGGGAACGCCTTCCAAAGCTTGGCTCATAAAATCACGCCAAACAGGGGCGACAATAGTACCGCCAGTAGCACCGTAGCTCATCGGTCTATAATTGTCGTTGCCCATCCAAACAGCCACCGACAACTGCGGCACGTAACCCACAAACCAGATATCCCGTTCAGAGGAAGTTGTACCAGTTTTCCCAGCAGCCGGTCGCCCTAGTTGAGCAGCCCTTGCCGTTCCGCTGCTAATTACCCCTTGCAGGGCGCTGTTGACAGATGCCGCCGCCCAGGAATTGAGAACTAATTTGGGTTTGGGCGTATTGTCGAGCAAGACGTTGCCGCTGCTGTCAGTGACTTGCACGATAAACGTGGTGTCAGAATGCCAGCCGTTGTTTGCGAAGGTAGCAAAAGCTCCGGCCATTTCTAAAGGAGTCAAGTCAACGGCACCCAAGGGCAAAGAAACCACCGGTTCCATCGGACTTCTGATGCCGAGCACCCGGCAAATCTCAATCACTTTATTCAATCCGACTTCTTGGCCAAGCTTGACGGCGGGAATGTTGAGAGAGACTTCCAAAGCTCTGCGGATGCTGACTGCACCGGAGAAGCCACCGCCGTAGTTTTGAGGGTAGTAGTAGCCGTCGCCGTCGCGGTAGCCGACAGGAGAGTCGTAGACAACTGAATCCGGGGCGTATTTGCCACTAGCAAAGGCAGCGTAGTAGATAAAGGGCTTAAAAGAAGATCCGGGCTGGCGACGTGCTTGAATGGCGCGATTGAACTGACTCTTTTCGTAATCGACGCCGCCCACCATTGCTTTGACGAAGTGGGTGCGGGGATCGACGGCGGCTAGGGCAATTTGACCTTCCTGGCGATCGTAAAACAGGCCTTGGTAGTAAAGCCGATTGTGCCACGCTTTGACGGTTTCTTCGGCTATGCGCTGCATTTTGAGGTCGATCGTGGTTTGAACGCGCATTCCTCCCTTAACCACGGCATCTCGCCCAAAACGCCTTGTCAGTTCCTGGACTACGGCTTGTGTTACGTAAGGAACTTGAGAGCCGCCAAAAGAGGTAATTTTGCCTAGCTTAATTTTTTCCTGGCGGGCTGCAGTTTCTTGGGCCGGCGTAATCCATTTAAGATCCTTCATGCGGCCTAAAACGAGGGTTTGCCGCTCTTTTGCCAACTTGTAATTGACGAAAGGACTGTATTCTTCGGGGGCCGAAATTAAGCCTGCCAGCATCGCTGCTTCTGAAAGAGTCAAATTACTTGCTGACTTGTTGAAATAGCTTCGAGAGGCTGTCTCTACGCCGTACAAGTTGTGACCTAAGTAGATTTGATTCAGGTATAGTTGCAGAATTTGGTCTTTGTTGAGAATTTGCTCCAAGCGGATAGACATTACCGCTTCAGCTACCTTGCGACTAAATTTTGACTGTGGAGAAAGAAACAGGTTCTTGACTAGCTGCATAGTCATAGTTGAGCCCCCTTCAACGGTTCTACCTTTCTCTAGGTTGACTATCAGAGCTCGGGCTATCCCGCCGGGGTTGATGCCTTTGTGGGTGAAGAAGTTGCTATCTTCGATCGCCAGAACAGCTCGTTTCAGGTTCGGGGAGATTTGGTCAAGGGGTACGACATCCCGGTTGGCTTCATCGTGGATACTGGCTAGCGGCTTGCCGTTGATGTCGTAAATGTGGGTAGTTTCTGTGGGAGAGTAGGTTTGCAAGATCCGAACATCTGGCAAATTTCGGAAGCTGATCGCTAAGCCAACCAGTCCACCAGCGACTACGGAACTGGCAAGCATTGTCATGCTGAGTATGGTTCCGGCGGTCACTTTACTGACTGACTGAACAAACTCGAATACGGGGGCTGAGTTTTCCGTGTTATTGCGGACTGCGTTGGTTGACACGTGGATTTCACTTCCTCACTCGATTTGGGGTTTAAGACTTTTAATTTTAGATGCGAACCCTAGAGACTGTCAGCTAATGAAAGCCGGTCAGCTTTGGGATTATAGTAGCGTGATAGTTATGTTTTTATGCGTCAACCAGTGAGTGTAACTAATTCTGCTGCACTTTGGCAAAATATGATGGACGATCGCTCCCCGATGATAACTCCTAACCTTTCAGCGCTTTACCGCGGCGTCAGCGAGATTTTTCCAGATCGACCTGATTCTAGCAACCCTGACGAAAATTTAGCCCAACTCCTGGCAAAAGTCGATCGACCCTTGCGCGTCAAACTGGGAATTGACCCGACAGGGAGTGACATTCACTTGGGACACAGCATTTGCGTCCGCAAGCTGCGGGCTTTTCAAGATGCCGGTCACACAGCCGTACTGCTGATCGGAGATTTTACGGCCAGAATTGGCGATCCGACAGGGAAGTCGGAGATGCGTAGCCAGTTGACGGCCGAACAAGTGGCGGAAAATGCCAAGACTTATTTAGACCAAGTGCGTCCGATTCTAGATTTTGACACACCCGGTCGTTTGGAAATTCGCTATAACTCCGAGTGGTTGTCGAAATTGGACTTGGCGAAGATTTTGGAACTGCTGAAGACCATGACGGTGCAGCAGATGCTCGCTAAAGAGGGATTTGATAATCGGATGCAGCAGGAGAATGCGATTTATCTGCATGAGTTTCTGTATCCACTAATGCAGGGTTACGACTCGGTGGCTTTGGAAGCGGATGTGGAGTTGGGCGGAACCGACCAAAAGTTTAATATTGCGGTGGGGAGAGATTTGCAGCGGCATTTTGGGATGAAGCCGCAGTTTGGTTTGCTGATGCCGATTTTGATAGGGACTGACGGCGTACAGAAGATGTCGAAGTCTTTGGGCAATTATGTGGGTTTGTCGGAAGATCCGCTGACTATGTATTCTAAGTTGGAGAAAATTGCTGATAGTTCGATCGCCCAATATTTTGAACTGTTGACAGATTTGCCGCTTGATGAATTGCCCGAAAATCCCCGAGAAAAACAGAAACTTTTGGCTTTGGATGTGGTGCGCCAGTATCGGGGAAAGGAAGCAGCCGATCGCGCACAACAAGATGCAATTGCGCTGGTTAAAGGTGCTGCTGGACAAGCTGATGCTGTGGCGGAGTTTTCTTTGGCAAGTGTGCAGTTTCCGGCTAAGTTGTTTTATATTCTGAGTGCTAGCGGGCTTTGTAAAAGCAGCGGTGATGCGCGGAAGTTGATGCAGGGCGGCGGGGTGAAGTTGGAGGGCGATCGGGTTTCTGATGTTAATCTTACTTTTGAATCACCTGTTGATTTATGCGGTAAGGTTTTGCAGGTTGGGAAGAATAAGTTTGTGCGATTGGTGTCTTGAATGTCTTTTTTAACCGCAGATGAATACTGAAGATGAACGCTAATGAACGCTGATAATCGAATTATTGTGGCTTTGGATGTTTCGAGTCAAGAAGAGGCGATCGCACTTCTGGACAAACTGCCTGATGTATCTTTCTGGAAAGTGGGTTTGGAACTGTTTGTGAGTTCCGGGCCGGGGATTTTGGAAATTTTAAAACAGCGGGAAAAGCGGATCTTTCTCGATTTGAAGTTTCACGATATCCCGAATACTGTGGCTGGTGCTTGTCGTGCTGCTGCTAAGTACAATGTGGATTTATTGACGATCCATTCTACTTGTGGTAAAGATGCTTTGAAAGCGGCACAGTTGGCTTTGACTGAAGGGGCGGCGGCTGTCGATCGACCGACTCCTAAGTTGATTGCAATTACTCTGTTGACGAGTTTGAATTCGCGACAGTTGGCTTTTGAGTTGAAAATACCTTTGGAGTTGCCAGAATTTGCTTTACACATGGCATTGTTGGCTAAGGAAACGGGTTTAGCTGGTGCTGTTTGTTCTCCGCAAGAAGTGGAACAGTTAAGAATGAGTTGCGGGGATGATTTTCTGTTAGTTTGTCCCGGTGTGCGTCCGAAATGGGCCGATGGCGGCGATCAAAAACGATCGATGACTCCGAAGGCGGCTTTGAAAGCTGGTGCGGATTATCTGGTGATTGGGCGGCCGATTACGGCTTCCGACGATCCGGCGGCGGCTTTTGCGCGGATTTGTGAAGAGATTGAATAACAATATGAATGTTGTTTTTTACAGCAGATGAACGCCCATGAACGCCAATGGAATTTTATCTGCGTTCATCTGTGTTTATCTGCTGATATCTGCGGTGGCAACTCCGACTTGGGCAGTTAATTTTGTGACAAATCATACTCACAGTATCAATGCCAGTCGGTATGATTTGTTAGTGCGATCGCCCTGTCCCGCTGATTTAGAAACTTTGGTCGATCGCCTGTTACAAGATTTGCCGAGTTATGCTAATCGCGTAATTGTGCGATCACACTTTTCTCCTAACACTAATACACCGCCTGGTTACGCGCTGCCTCAAATAATTTTAGCGGGCCGCCCGGAGTTTAAACCGTTACCTTTAAATTTTGAAGATGCGCTTCCTGAAAATGCCAGTCAAGTTTTCATTACTACTTTGGAACGGCAGTATCGCGGGGGAAAACGAGTCGAAATTCAGCAATATCATTGGTTGTTTTTTATGAAAACTGCGAATGGGTGGGAATTAGCAAAAATGGTTTCTCGGTTTGGTACTGCGGCGGATATTCGTCCTTTATTAGGTCAAGATAGTGAAAGCGAAATTGCTGAGGCTATTCGTTTGTGGTTGCGCGATTGTCAGGCAAAAAATAAGTAGTCTCGTCACTAAATTGTATTTTTGGGCGGGCGAGACGCCCACCCCACAAGAAATAATTGTGATTGTGGAACAGGCATCTTGCCTGTTTAGAACAAAGGTGTAAAAAAAATTACTCTTTGTGTGTGGAACAGGCATCTTGCCTGTTCAGAACAAATGTGTAAGAAAATTCACGAATTTTGGGTTGAGTGGGGCTGGTTTTTGTAGATTGTGGGTGAGAATTAAAGATTTTTGGTGAACACGCCCTACAAATAAACCACAAAAATTCATGACAATTACTATTTTAATTCATCCAATTTAGCCTTGATAGCTTGCATATCTTGCCACATAAACCATTTCGGAGTTTCCGGTTCGCGGGAGGGGTTTCGCAGCAAGTACGACGGGTGGAAAATTGGCATACACAAACGATTTTCCCATTCAATCCATTGACCTCTGATTTTACTAATGGGCCGCTTGTCGCTTAGCAAACCTTTGAGGGCTGTTGCACCAGTTAATAAAATAATTTTGGGGTCTAAGATGCGAATTTGTTCGAGCAAGTAAGGTTTGCAAGCTTCGATTTCTTTTGCTGTCGGAGGGCGGTTGTTGGGAGGGCGACATTTGATGACGTTGGCAATAAATACGTCGGTTTCTGCACTCAATCCCACGGATTCTAAAATCTTATCTAACAGTTTGCCCGATCGCCCGACGAAGGGCAATCCGGTTTCGTCTTCGTTTTGTCCGGGCGCTTCTCCCACAATCAAAATTGAGGCTTGAGGATTGCCGCGCCCGATGACGGCGTGAGTGCGCGTATTGCCTAATTCGCAGCGGTGACAGCGGTTGCAGTGCTCGCCAATTTGTTCCATATTTTGATAAGTGCCCGGAGGAATGGGAATTTTGGCATTTGCTGGTATTGAGTCAGTTTGGAAAGTGGCACTTTGATTGTTGTCAAAAAGGCTCAGTTGCAAGTCGCTGGACATAAATTTTACAATTAGGGAGATTTTTTTGAGTCTAGAGTTTATAGTTTAGATCGGGTTTGGTGATTTGAGTTTGGCTAGAAGCTTGTATAGGATGCTGTCGATCGCACAATCTCAAATTAATACTCGCAAGTCTCACATTATTTCGTTGAGCTCGTACAGGCAAAAATATGTTCTCTAACCCGTTTTTTGACGATCGCGCCGATGCAGGCGAAAAACTGGCCGAGGCAGTTGTGGACGAGTTCGGCAAGTTGAATTTAATGACACAGAAGGCGGTGAAACCGATTGTTTACGCCTTGCCGCGCGGGGGTTTGCCCGTTGCTGTGCCGATTGCGCGTCGCTTGGGCTGTCCTTTGGATGTGGTTGTTGCCAAGAAAATTACTCGCCCAGATAATTTAGAATTGGCGATCGGGGCTGCAACTGCTGACGGCCACGTTCTCTGGCAAAAGCAAAAGCAGCACAATTTACGCTTGCAAAAATTAGCACTGCCCGTGGCTCAAAATAATGCTCAATCTCTGCTGGCGGATTTGTCTCCTGGACGCCCCAATGTGAGCGCGGCCGGGGCTTTGGCGATTTTGGTAGATGACGGCATTGCTACGGGGATGACGATGGCTGTGGCGGCTAAGGCTTTGGAGTCGCAGCAACCGCTGGCTTTGTGGATTTGCGCGCCTGTCGCCCCGGCAGATTTGATGGGATTTTTGGCCCAGATGGCTGATAAGGTGATCGTCTTGGAGACTCCTCACCCTTTTTACAGTGTCAGTCGCTTTTATGGGCAATTTCCGCAGGTTGAGACTGCGGAGGCTTTAAGGTGTTTGCAGCAACAAACTGAATGGCGATCGTAGGTTAAGCTATAAGGCTAAATCTAAAAGCTCGATCGCTAACACATGAGACCTTGGCAATATTGGTTGGACACTTTGATTCTGTCTACTCAGCACAATCCGCCTCGCTTTGTTGAGTTGGTGATGTTGACTTTAGCGATGATTTTGCTCGGGCTGTGGAGTGTAACATTGCAGTGGCAATATTTAACGCTGTCTCTGAGTTATATAATTGGTTCGTCTTTTTCAATTTTGGTGCGGGAATCGATCGGCCCGCAGCCTCAATTTCAGCTAACTCACCTGACAGCATTGCTGTTATTAATTATCAGTTTTTATAGTTTTGCTGAACTAATTAGGTAGTTAAGGCCGTTTTGAGTTGTAGAGGCGGGTTTGACAATGTGATTGCGAAGGTGGTGAAGCAATTGCATAACTTATATAGCAATCCTCAGCGGGTTGTGAACTAGATATTTTTTTGAACGAACCGCGAAGACGCTTATGACGCGAAGGAAAGTCGAGAGTTCACAAATCATTAGCCATCATCCTACATTCTCATGGGATTGATGTAAAATTATGCGGTTGCCTGCCGGATCGAAGGCATAGATTTCTAGACCGTGAGAAGCTTTGATAATTTCTCCGCTGGGCGGATAACCTAAAGCCCAAATTCGGGCGATCGCAGTTTCGATATCGCTGACTTCCAAACACAAACTGATGCCTGTTTTGGCTCGATTTGCAAATTCCGATTTGTGGGAATCTTTGAGTTTGAAGATGCCGAGTCTTAAGCCGGGCAGTTGAAATTCGGCATAAGTATTGGGAATATAAGGGTTGGGTTCTATGTCTAGAAATTTTGTGTAAAATTTAACGAGAACTTCCTTATCAAGGTCTGCTAAAGTAACTAGGGCGGCGCTGTATTGGAAACTCATATAAATTGCTAATGGGGAATTAGTAATGGGGAATTGGTAATATTATAACTTTCTATCTCTTTAAAATCCTCCAATTCGTCCGAGTATTTTAATTTTACCTTGTCGAGAGCCTTGGATAATCACAGCTTCGCCGCTTTGCGGTACAATATCAGTAATCGCGGTAATATTTACTTGATGCGTTATCAGAATAATCGCGCCTTTTGTGTTGCGGTTGTCAACAATTAATTTGCGAATTGCTGCTGTTTGTCTGGCTTCTTTGCTGCTATCGCTAAAGAACGAGTTCAGCGCTGGGAACGGTTCGATTTTGTCTAAATTTATCAGTTTTGCTGTTTCCAAACACCTACACCACTGACTCGATAAAACTCTGGCAACTTTGATGTTGCGGTTGCGAAATTCGGCTCCAATTTGCTGGGCTTGGGTTCTTCCCTGTGCTGATAAATTGCGCTGGGTGGAACAGTCACCCAACTTAAAGTTAGCAGGATCTCCCGTACCTGGGGCGATCGCGTGTCGCATTGCTACCACCAACCCCGTCTCCCCCCGCTGCAACAATTGCCACCCTGCTTGAGTTTGGGCGTTGGTGGCTGCGTCCGAATTTGCAGTTGCAATCCTTAAGCCGATCGACAATACTAAAGCTAGCGATCCGAAAAACCATTTCCAGTTGAGGTCAATCCGCGCAGCCATTGTTGCAGAATTTAGGAATTAACTTATCATATTATAATACAACAAATATTGCTCTATGGAACTCACCAATTTTATTGCTCTGTCTGTCATTATTGCCCTTGTGCTGGGGATTGGGTTTGGAACAATGACTTGGGCTTACTTCGGCAATGGCAGCATTTCTGTACTCTTTAAAGAACCAATTTTAACTTACCCAGAATTTCCCGATACCGACAGCGGCAGTAAAGCTTCCGTTTATTTTCAACAAGGAATTGAGGCTTATCAGTCGGGAAAGTACCGCAAAGCCAAAGATAAATTTACCAGCGCTTTAGAACAATTTTCAACTTTGGCAGAAGCTTACCACAATCGTGCATTGGCTTTTGCAAATTTGCGATCGGATGACGAGGCTGTTGCAGATTTGATCCGTGCCAGCGAATTATACCAACAGCAGGGGGCGGGATTTGCGATCGACACGATTAAACAAAATCTTGCAGCCTTGAAGCAACGCAAGTTAGAACGAGAAAAACAAAAAGCAGTAGCAACATAAATTATTAGGTTTTGCCCGTGAAATTAAACCCAAACCTAGAGTTGGGGTCTGAAAAACCCGGTTTCTTTAATGCCTTTAGGCCAAGAAACCGGGTAGGTTTACAGAATTCATATTAAAGTTGAGCATCAAGATTTAACCTTGTCCCGAACAGCTAAATTTTTCTGGCATCTTCTATTTGATCAATTTTAGAAATCAGCATCTCTCGGCTAGAGGCCACAACTCGATAATTAGTAATTGGATCGTAACCTTCCCACTCTTGAGTTACTTCGCTGTCTTGCCAAAAAAACCATTCCCGGTAAATTTCGCCGTCATCAATGTCGCCGCACAAGGGAAGCCAATCATCTCCTCCCAAGCTTTCAAAATCTCCTCCTACTAAGTCAATCCAAGCTGTAAGGATACAAGAGTCAATAGCATTATTATTAACAGTGACTGCGTTAGAGTGAAGAGAAGTTTCGGGAAAACAAAGTGTGGATTTCATAAGCTGTACCTGAATGTTATGTTATTAATTTATAAAACAATCCTCTACGGCAGTGACAGCAGAATGCCACTATCCTAACCTCCACAGTTCCCACCTCGAAAAACCTTGACACCCAAAGCGCTCAAATGCCTCTGCTGTATGACTTGAGACCGCTTTGAGTCAAGTCGCTAGAGAGGCTAAATTGAGCCACTTTGCCAACTGGCATAGAAGAAAGCCCGATCGACCAAATATTGCTGGCGAAGGCTCTCGCGCATTGAGGAGCAAAGACAGCGCGACTGCCAATTGTATACTGGGTAAGTTGGCGAGTTTCCGTACAGTTTTTGTGGTAAAATTGGCAGTAACCGGACTTTCATACCGACAGCCTCGTTTGGTCAAAATCTTTCCAACGAGCTTTCCAATCGTGGTGCGATCGCCAGTTTTGATTTATTGTTAATTTTGCCAAGTCCCGATGACTGTTAGTGAAAAAAAATTTATGCAAGCAACCAACCAAGAAAGAATAATCGATCTGATAATCCACTATACCAACGGCAAACAGCAACACTTCCAGTTCATTGCGCCAGAGGGAACAGTAGGAGAGCAAGCAACTTTAGGCACTCGCCTGCACAAAATGTTGACGGCAGACCCGATAATTCTCGAATTGGCAGATAAACTGGTAGTTATCCCAGTTCACAACATACAAAGTATGGAAATATCGCCGATTCCTTCCAAATTGCCAGAGGGTGTCCTTCATCCAATGCGAGAAATCAAGAAATAGCTAAGGTGTTCTGTATCTAAATTCAACTGAAAAGGCGGGCAAGATGCCCACCCCACGCCAGCTTTTAATAAACATAAATCTCCCACTTAAAGGCGCGAAAATTTATTACAGCTAATAGATTGAAATTACCCAAAAACTTGTCGAGCGCAGGGACGATATATGTCGCGTGAGTGAGGGGAATAATTGCAGGTTTCACAGACTTTAACTTACCAGAAAAAATGCTAGAACTCCACTGCCACACTACTTATTCCGACGGCACTCTCACCCCTGCCGAACTCGTAGCCGCCGCCGCTTCTTCGGGGGTTCGCGCCTTGGCCGTCACCGATCACGATACGATGTCGGGTTGGGATGAAGCCTTCGCCGCTGCTGCTTTGCACGGTATCGAAATAGTCCCCGGACTCGAACTCAGCACCGTTCACAACGGCCGTTCGCTGCACATTTTAGGTTTTTATCCCGATGCAAATAAGTTGCGCGTTCCTTTGAACGATCGCCTGGAAGGAAGGTTTCGCCGATCGCAGGAAATGGTCGAAAAATTAGCAGCTATGGGATACGCGATCGAACTGCCAAAAACATCCCCAGGAATGGCACCGGGAAGGCCTCACATTGCCTCTGCGCTGGTAAAAGCCGGTCACGCGAAATCATCGCGGGAAGCATTCGATCGCTGGCTGGGAGATGACGGCCCGGCTTATGTTCATTACGAGAAATTCTCGATCGTCGAAGGCATTGATTTACTGAAGAGTTGCGGCGCAGTACCAGTTTGGGCTCACCCTTATTTATTTCGCGGCGGCGCTGTTGAGGAAGTCTTAAAAGAATTAGTAGATGCTGGTTTAATGGGAGTTGAAGTATACCATCCCAGCCACAGTTCTAGCCAAATCCAAAAGTTGAAAGATTTGTGTCTTCATTACGGTTTGCTGGCAACTGGTGGCAGCGATTATCACGGCCCCGATCCTGAAAGGAAAGCAGCAGATAGCACCCAATTGAATATGCTGCATTTGCCCTTAGAATTGCTGGAACCGATTAAAGTTGCTGCGGCGAGTTTGAAATAGTTGTTTATGACGAATTTGACGGATGTATACAGTTGTCAAAAAAAATCCTTGGCTTTTTGAGTGACGAGTTTGCCGGAAGTAAATCCTCAGAAGAAGACCGAGGTCAAGCAGAATATAAATTAATATGAAGTTAAAGGCAATTGCAGCCGAGTTAATTTTACAATGTTACTATAGCAACTTGCCAAACGGAGCTTATTATGAGTGCAGAAGACAGAGCTAAGGCGATCGGCAAAAATTTAGAAGGCAAAGCTCAGGAAATTTTCGGTAGTATCACGGGCAACAGAAAAGACCAGGTTGAAGGCAAAGCCAAACAAGCCGAAGCTGCCGCCCGCCACGCAGCAGAAGATGCTAAAAATGCGGTGAAAAATCTGGCAGATCAAGCCAAAAGGTCGATCGACAAATTGTAGAAACTGCGTTATACCAAATCCTGGCTAATAGAATTCGCTTCATATCAAATCCTTTGCTATCAATAGGGTTTGATATGATTTATTTTTTGAATGTGCATAAACTGGGTGACTCCTGCGATATCTCTTCAAAAGCGCAATGGAAAATTCCCGGCGTTGCTGATTTATGGTATGAAAGGCTAAATATGCCAGTCATGGAAACCAGTATCCACAAAGCTTGGGGATTTTCAACTTATTTTTTTCATACCCTGATTAAGCAACGCCTCGATTGCTACTCAAACCCCCATTTCAAGATTTGAGCTAACGCCTCCTTAGTCCCGATCGGGTTGAGTGCAGCGCTGTTGATAAATTTGAGCTGCTTTATCTGTAGGATTGCGGCGCAGGCACTCAGCAAATAATCGCTCAGCATCTCTAAGCTTTTGCAAATGGTAGAGTATCAAAGCTTCTTCAAATAGCGTTCTCGTGGCTACCTTGCCCTCATAAGTCTCAGGCGGATCGGCATCGAAAACTTCAAACATCGATACCGCTTTTGATTTTCCCTTAACTTTTACGCGATCGATAAGACGGATAGCATACTGGTTAGAATCTGGCAAAGACTGGAAAGTGTGGTGACTAATTAACATCGAAATCCCATATTGTTTAGTCAAGCTTTCTATCCGCGAGGCTAAATTCACTGCATCGCTAATCACCGTGCTATCCATCCGGTTTTTTCCCCCAACCATACCGAGTATTAAAGAACCTGTATTGATGCCAATACCAATCTTAATCGGCACGTATCCAGAAGCGGTGCGATGTTGATTATATTCGGTAAGACGGTGCAGCATATCAATTCCTGCTTTCACTGCATTATCTGCCTCACCACTAAATAGAGCCATAATTGCATCGCCAATATATTTATCAATAAACCCTTGGTTTTCAGTAATAGCTGGCTCCATGTGAGACAAATAGGAATTAATAAATGTGAAATTGTCTTGAGGGGTCATACTTTCCGATAAAGTTGTGAAGTCACGAATATCGGAAAAGAGTACCGACATCTCCTGTTGAACTTGGTCGCCTACTTTAACCTCAATAATACTTTCTTTATCCAAGAATTGGAGGAATTGACGGGGGACAAAGCGCTCAAAAGCTTGGTTGAGTTCGGTGAGATTATTGTAGAAACGGGCATTTTCAATGGAAATTGCTGCCTGAGAGGAAAGCAGATTTAAGAGTTCTACGCGATCGGAAGTAAAAGCATCTGTGGTTAGATTATTTTCTAAATAGATAATTCCTGCCAGTTTACCTTGATGTTGGAGAGGGAAGCACAAAATTGATTTAGGCTTATGTACTTTGATGTAGGGGGAATTAGCAAATTTAGGGTCATTAGCAGCATCGCTCAAGACTACACTTTCCTGCGTGCGAGCTACATAGTTAACAATTATATGAGAAATTAAAAGTTTATCCCCAGGTTCCCCTACAGACTTGATAGGGATTGACTGCAACACAGTCACGCCATCTTTATCCACAGAGCCTTCAGCTTCAATTAGCAATTTCCCCTTAGTTTCCAAAATCAAGAAGCCCTTTTGCGCTCCGGCATTCTCAATAATAATCCGCATCAATTTTGCCAGTAATTTATCTAGCACAATTTCTTCAGATAGGGTTTGCGAAGCTTTCATGACTGTGGTCAAATCCAGAGCCGAAGAAGTGCTCCTACCAGTTGTGGTAGGCGGCGTAGATAGCTTTGTGCTAAGTGTTCCCCTGTTCGAGGTCTTTCTTTGTAATAACTGAGGATAGCGCGTATCTAAGTCGTTCACTTTGGCTGTTGCACCCCAGTGTTGGTAGCCATAGTGGGCTTCACTCATGTAGAGTTGAGCAATCTTCTCTTTACCTTTACCTAACCAAAACTTAGCTGCTAGTTCATTACCCAAAGCTTCATTCTGGATATAGCCATTCTCACGGGCTGAAGCGATCGCGCGATCGTATAACTCCCATGTCGCTTCTATTTCTTTACCAGAGATGCGAGCTATTTCTGCTTCCACCAACAGGTATTTGTGAAGGAAGTTCTCTGGACAGTTATCTGCCCAAATTTTCATTTTTTGTTGATTGGCTTCTAATGTTTCCCAATATTCCTGCAGTTTTGAGGAGCTGGCGGTTGGATAAAGGGCAGTTAAAGTTAGGGAGTAGTAGAGGTAATGTTCGGCTTGAACGGCTATACCCGTAACAAAAACCAGAGTTTCCTGGCTTTCTCTTGCTTGATTTAAAGCCTTTTCATAATCCCCATAGAAAAATAAGATTTGGGTTTTAAAGATGTTATACGCTGCTACTCCAGGCAGGAAAGTATTTTCCTGCCACATCTGGACGCACTGAATTTCATTGAATTCATCATCACTAAAAGAAAATTTGTTTGGGGTTAATCCCTGCAAATTGAAGAGAAAATGCTGATACAGTTGCTGGGCTTCAGCAAAGATATGATTTTTGATTTGCTTGAGAAAATTCAGATGCTTGCTGGATTCTTCAATAATACTACTAAAATTATCGGAGGCGAGAATTCTTTGTAGAATCAAATTATAAGAATTAGGTCCTATGTAAACATCTCCTGTTTCCACCCCTGCTAGGTATCCCTTTCTCAGAATTGGAATACTTTTCTTAAGATGGCTTCGCCAGGGGCTAGTGTGCGCCCCAAATATATTAAAGACTTTGCAAGCTAAATTAGCATTATTAAACTGCTCCGTCAGCCTCATCGCTAGTTGACCAAATTCATAGCCCACCTTATAGTCAAATAGTCTTGCACCAGCTAGAGTTCCCCAGAGACCATATCCATAAGCTGATTCCTTTGAGCTACCATGTTGAATGGAAAGATTGACCATTTTCAGTGAGCTTAGAGTAAACACATCTTGGTCACTGTAATAAGCAGGCGTAATCATATTCATTAAGAGCTTCATACAGGCTTTTATCTCTGGATTTGTCATTGCTGGGGCATCAATTAGTTCCGCTATATTGATTTTTTCCAGATTGGTTCGGTACAACTGCAACTCAGATTCGATTGATAACAAGATTTCTGATTGGTTGGTTGTAGGTAAATTTAAGCCAAAAGCTTTTAAAGCTTTTGAACCTAGAGAAAGCACTTCTAAATACTTGCCAGTGGTATCATACAACACTAAACAAATGCTATAAATTTCCGCTCTATCAAAATTAGATTTTGCCTGAGTTAAAATGAGGTCAAAGACTTCTTCTGCTTTATTAAAGTTGCCACAGAGATATTCACACTCAGACCTTTCTCGATATAAATTAAAGGTCAGCTCGTAATGCTCGTTCCAAATATTCCCCGGTAAAACTTCTATCCCAGTCAGGAAGTATTGAGCTAAAGCAGCAGCATAAGCCATTGAATCTTTGGCTTTTTTTCCTGCCTCAAGATTCAATTGCGCTAAGCGAATAAGTTCGGATTCATCTGTTATCAATTCTCGCCCTACATTCAGATGATCGACTATCTTAAATATTTTTTCGGGTAGCTCCTCATCTGCTACATTCGCTCGTAACAGCCGACCCATCTGAAGATGTACCGCTTTTTTACGGTCATCATCAATGAGAGCATAAGCTGCCTGTTGTACCCGGTCGTGCGCGAATTTATAGTCTTGAATTAACAGTTCTTCGTTTAACTCGGACGTGGGTAGGATTAACCCTAATTGCACTGCTCTCGTTAGGTCTAGAGAAATTTTGGCTGGTGATTTTTCACAGATGATAGAGAGGGTGCTTAAGTCAAAATCAGCGCCAACACAAGCCGCTAACTGTAAAACCTGCTGAGTAGATTCTGGCAGTTTCTTCAGCTTGCCAATCATTAATTCCACCACATTATCAGTGATGCCTTGTGCTTCAATTTCGGCAATATTCCACTGCCAAAATTTCTCTTGACTTTCTCTCTTAGCAAGGGAAGACTGAGGGAGGTGAAAGGTGAGCAGATTTTCTGTATGCAGAGTTTTCAGAAATTCATTAACAAAGAAAGGATTGCCTCCTGTTTTTCGTACTACTAATTCTGCCAAGGGCTTAACGAAGGAGGTATCACTATGCAGAGTCTCGGCAATCAACTGATTAATATGTTCGTTCTGTAAGGGTGCTAGAGTAATTTGATTAACCATTTTCCCTTCAGAGCGTATCTCTTCAAGAGCCATAATTAATGGATGATTGGGGTTGACTTCATTATCCCGATACGCCCCAATCAAAAAGAGATATTGAGTATTCGCATCCATCATTATCAGTTCGATTAAATTGAGCGTTGCCGAGTCCGCCCACTGCAAATCGTCTAGAAAGATGACTAAAGGATGCTCTTTTGCACAAAATGTCCGAATGAAGTTTTGGAAAACCCGATTAAAGCGATTGTGGGACTCAGCGGGGCTTAATTCTGGGACGGGTGGTTGTTTGCCTATAATCAGTTCTACTTCCGGAATCACTTCAATAATCACTTGTCCATTGGAACCAAAAGCAGCAAGGAGTTTTTCTCGCCAGAGGTTTAGTTGTGCTTCGCTTTCGGTTAACAGTTGGCGCATCAATCCCTGAAAGGCACTGACAAAAGCTGAGTAGGGAATATTGCGCTGAAACTGGTCAAATTTTCCGGAGATGAAATAGCCGCGTTTTTGAGTGATGGGTTTATGAACTTCTGCCACCAATACTGATTTACCGATGCCGGAATAACCTGCCACTAGCATCATTTCAGTTGTGCCTTGACTCACTCGGTCAAACGCTGTTAGTAAGGTTTTAACTTCTGACTCTCGTCCGTAAAGCTTTTGGGGAATTTGAAACTTGTCGGAAATATCCTTAGAACCGAGAGGGAAATCTGCTATAGTCCCATTAGCTTGTAACTGAAAGAGACATTCTTCTAAATCAGCTTTGAGTCCCCAGACACTTTGATATCGTTCCTCTGCCATTTTCGCCATCAGCTTCATGACAATATCCGAAACGGCTTTAGGACAAGGTTCTCCCCCTCTCCCTCTCTCCCCCTCTCCTCCTCCTAAAAGATGAGGGGGTATTGGCTGTTTGGCGATATGACAATGCACCAGTTCCAACGCATCGGTACTTTCAAAAGGTAACTGTCCCGTAAGTAGTTCGTAGAAGGTAACGCCGAGAGAGTAAAAGTCAGTGCGGTAATCTAAAGAACGATTCATTCGTCCCGTTTGCTCCGGTGATATATAGGCTAAAGTGCCTTCTAAAACATTGGGATTTTTCAGCGTAGGATTTTCGCGGGTTAATTGAGTGGAGATACCAAAGTCAATAATTTTGATAATTCCTGTTTCTGGGTTAAAGACGATGTTGGCAGGATTAATATCTTTGTGGATGACATTGGCAGCGTGAATAGTACCTAAAATCTCAGCCGTTCTGATAGCGATGTTGAGAAATTCTGGTAGGGGTGCAATGCCATGCGTCCCTACACGGTCATTCATCAATTGTTTTAAGGATGATGCGCCAAAATCCTCTAAGATAATAACCAAAGTTCTTTGATACGGTTCTAAGGCATAAGGTTTAACCACACCATCTATGTCCAGATTGCGGGTGATTTCATATTCCTGCTTATATCGGGTTAGCTCAAAGGGCGTGGGATAGTCTTGTTTCAGAACTTTGAGAATTACTGTTTTGTGATCTTGTTCTCTAATTCCCCGATACACCAGGGAATTGGCACTTTCGTAAATTTGGGCTAAAACTTTAATTCCAGGAAGTCTAATCATGTTTGGCTCTCGATTTTTGGCAGTTATGAACCTTACGGGGGATGGTCAACGACTGCTGATGGTACTCAATCGCCTTGGCCTAGTTGCCCAGGGAAGCGTAAACATTTCGCCGATTACCCAATGCTGCCCCCTCACTTTAGCGGTCTTTAATCTCTCGCTAGATAATCAATGTCTGTTGACAAGACTCAAGGCTTGTTGAAATTGACTTGTCTCAGCCTACTGAATTTCTCGCTCCAACATAGTATCGCAGCCAACAGGCTAGTATTTTTTCTAATATTCATCTAAGGATAGCCGAAACCCTTGCCGATAGTATGGAGTTCGACAAAACACGCTATTTCATCCGCCTTAATCCCTGTTCACCTGCGCTTAAAAATCGGGTTCCGCAGCCAAAAGCTCGATCGACAAATCCATCTGTTCCTTCCCCCGCGCCAAAAAACTTTCGCACTGCTGCCAACACTCCACAGCCACCCCAAACTGCTCGAAAACCTCCTCTAGAGGCAACTCTCCCGATTCCACCCGATCGATAATTGCTTCAATTCGATCGACCGTTTCCTCATAATTCCAGTCTGACTGGCGCAACTGCGAATCAATCATAACTTTTCTTCCGCATCCAATACTTCTACAATCTTAACTTTCAGCACGCCCCGACTCAACCTCACAGTCAATTCCTCTCCCAATTCCAAACCGTCAGTTGTGCGGACGATCGTACCGTCACTTTGGATTACCGCCGCATAACCCCTTTGCAATACCGCCGCCGGATTCAGTGCGGATAACTTTTCTTGCAATACCTCCAGTTTACCAGTTGCTTGCCGCAAAGTTCGGGAGGTCGCAGGCAAACGTTTTAATCGATTTTGTAACAGTTGCAAATGCTCTTCTTCTGTCTGAAATCTTGCCCGCACAGCACTTGCTAAATTGACCATTCGCTGCTTGTGTTCAAAGTAAAGATCGGCTAAAATTGGTACAGCTTGAGCGGCCGCAGCAGTGGGAGTGTGGGCTCGTTTATCTGCTACTAAATCGGCGAGAGATTCGTCTCTTTCGTGCCCGATACCAGTGATAATTGGAATCGCACAATTGGCGATCGCCCTGACAACTCTCTCATCATTAAAACAAGCCAAATCTTCCGCAGAACCGCCGCCACGCCCTAAAATGATCACCTCCGCCCTACCGTCCAATTCTACCCGGGCGATCGCGCGGGCGATCGCAGCAGCAGCCAATTCTCCCTGCACTCCTGTCGGCGACAGCAACACCCGCAAACCCGGATATCTTTGGGCTAGAGTCCGCTGAATGTCTCCCCAAGCAGCGCCAGTATCGGATGTCACCACCGCCACAATTTGCGGGTGTGCGGGAATCGGGCGCTTTCTGGCGGGATCGAAGAAACCCTCAGCATCCAAGCGCGATCGCAATTGCTGCAACCGCAAAGCCTGCAATCCTTCCCCAGCCGGTAGCGATTGCACAACAGTCAACTGGTACTCGCCGCGATTTTTGTATAGCCGGATGCTTCCCAAAACCAGCAACTGTTCCCCTTTTGCGGGTATTTGCACCAATTTTTGCCGCTGAGAATTCCACACCACGCAGCGAATAGCAGCGCTTTTGTCGGTGTCGCACAGAGTGAAAAAGCAGCCGCTGGGGTGGTGCGAAACGTTCGACACCTCGCCTGTCAGCCAAACTGATTGCAGGTTGCGATCGCCCTCCAACAAGTCTTGCAGGTAAGATGTTAGTCCGGCAACAGATAAAGCTGTATCGGGAAGAATTGAAGTCATCCAATTTTAGATTTTAGATTTTAGATTTTAGATTTAGGCTACTATCAATGCTTCGGACAGTGTGTGATTGCCAAGCGTCAAATAAGGGTTTCAGGGCGATTGTGAAATCTCCTTCATAACGGAAAATCAATGGTTTCCGACTAGGATCTCAAAATAGTCCGGACTATTGTAGTATATCTAAGGTAATTTATTTGTAGGCTGAGCGGGCGATCGTAATTTTAACTGCAAACAAACTAATGATATCAGATACAATGACTTCGATGAATGTGCTGCGCCAAGAGGCTGCGGCGATCGGCATTACTGAGGAAGAAGCCAGAAAATATGGCGACCTCCGACATAAAAGAACTTGGTCTTTGGCGATCGAACATCACCTCTCAATGCAAGATTTTGCCGATCAAATAGAAACATCCTTCACAACTTCCGAACCCGATTCCTCCAGCGCACTCAACCACTCTCAGACTGCGGAGTCGAAAGACTATGGTATTCAGCTAACTGCGAACCTAGGGGAATCTAGAGTAACCAGGGAGAACCAAACAGCATCTCTTGCTTCGCTACAACAGCAAGCAGTAGCAATCGGGCGATCGCACGGTAATTCCGACCACCGCAGCGACCAAAACCGAGGTTTTAAACAAGTAGTTCAAAATCATATTAAAGCATTAACAATTGCATCCGCCTCCCGCACAAATCTGCCCTATTCACAACTGGGCAATTGGGTTTGTCCTGAGTGTGGGCCGGAGGGCGAATTGGATTGTTACCTTTGTGCCGGAGAAGGCAATGTAAGGGACATTGCAGCTATTGGCTGGACGCTAGCTTATATGGAAATGTTGGGCTGTTCTGCTCGCGAAATTGAACCGTTGAGAAAAATTTCGCCTTCCTCTAATATTCTGGAATTGAATTTAAAAGTTTGTGTTGCTATCAAACAAAGTAGCGAAGTTTTAGCCAGGACGAAGAAATGGGTAATTAGTCATTAGTTACCTGAAAGCTCAACCAAATTAAGTATTGATTCTAGCTTTTTCAAAGCAACTTCCAAATCCTCATTAACAACTTGGAAATCGAATTCCCCTGCGGCTTCAATTTCCTCTTTAGCCCGCACCAACCGACGGGCGATCGCACTTTCGGAATCTTGACCCCGACTCCGCAGGCGCCGTTCCAATTCTTCCCAAGAAGGAGGTAAAATAAAAATTCGCAGCGCCTCTGGAAAATTATTCCTAATTTGCCTAGCTCCTTCCAACTCAATTTCGAGGATTACCCATTTTCCCTCACCAATTCCTTGCTTGAGACCAAAATAAGGAGTACCGTAAAAATTACCGGCAAACTCGGCCCATTCCGCCAACTCTCCAGCCTCAACCATTTGTTCAAAGCGGCTGCGGCTGACAAAATAGTAGTGCTGTCCCTCAATTTCTCCCTCACGGGGCGATCGAGTTGTCACCGATACCGAAAGATACAATTCGGGATGGCGATTGAGGAGCGATCGTACTAAGGTGCCTTTCCCCACACCGCTAGGCCCCGTCAGAACAATTAATTTACCAGATTTCATTTTTAGAAGAGAAACGTGTAACAATTTAAGTTTCTGCTTACTCTAAACTGTAAGCGCTCAAATTGCAACTAACAAACCTCAATCATCCCGACTTTGACCGTCTTTGCTGATCACAAAACGATTAGCAACCGTTTCCGGCTGAATCGCCGAGAGGATGACGTGACTCGAATCTGTAATAATTACCGCTCTCGTGCGGCGGCCGTAAGTTGCGTCAACCAGTTGTCCCCGCTCCCGCGCATCAGTAATAATTCGCTTAATTGGCGCTGACTCGGGACTTACAATGGCAATCACTCGATTAGCAGACACAATGTTACCAAAACCGATATTAATTAATTGAATATCCATGAAAATCTTAATCTGTAGGTGAACGATGGACTATTAACCCTTACTTTTTATCATATAATATACAAAAATTTTTTGAGAATTATCAAATTAATTCCCAATAAGTTTTTTAGTTTTTACCTAAAATTTTTACCCTTTTGACGCCGAGTACCCCGTTCTTTATCAAAAATTTAAAAAAGACTCGCTGTTGCCGCTCTATCTTAAAGATTTGGTAAAAGCGTCGATTTTGAGTTGCAAATAAAAGCATTCGCTGTATCGAAAAAATAGCCCGTAAATGTTGCGAAATATAAAGTTAATTTCCGGGACAGGGAAAGTTAAGTATAATTAGTGTTAAATGACAACAAATATTCGCAAATGCTGCTTGGATGAGCCTTCAACCTAAACTAAAAGCTGCTGGCGATCGCACTTTCTGCGCGATTTTCCACCAAAAGATGGGGGATGATGTGCCAAACTACAGATGTTTATTGCATGATGTTCTACAATAAAATGGGTTTGTAGTGAAAATTTTAGTCCTATTAATACCCATAAAAAAAGTGTTGCTAGAATTATCAATTTTATAACTATTATCAAAATTTGCCGAGTCCCGCACCGGACACGGCATTGCCGTTTCCCTACAGATGGTAACACGATTATATGTAGCAATAGTTTTTGGGATTAGTATAAAAATCTGAGCGCTTTAGTTTTTACTAGAAACATTTTGAATTAAGCACAAGTTAGGCAAAAAGTGGTTTTACGCATGATATGAATTCCTGTTGCATTGGAATGGAATGATTAAACCGCAGAGAGCACAGAGAACAGAGAGATATAATTCCGATGCTACCGGATTTGATATGTATTATAGCGGTAAGACTTCATCCACACCGCACCCTATACATACAGGATATGTGCAAATTTTCTTTAACAAAAAACAGGGATTAATGCAGATAAATTCATCCGCATTAATCCCCAGTTATTCCACAGTAGATTAAGCCAGATTAAGCCGCAACTAAACCGCTGTGTCTCAACAAAGCTTTAGTGCTCGGTTCGCGTCCCCGGAAAGTTTTAAACACTTCCATCGGGTGCAAACTCCCGCCCAATCCTAATACTGTATCTCGGAAGCGCTTACCTGTAGAGGCGATCGCACTTTCATCTTCCAAACCCGCTTCCTCAAACGCCGCAAAAGCATCAGCGCTGAGCACTTCCGCCCATTTATAACTGTAATACCCCGCCGCATAGCCACCCGCAAAAATGTGTCCGAAAGCGCACAAAAATGCGTCTTCTTCCAGAGGAGGCAAAACAGTGGTAGTTTTAGCGATGCGGTTGCGGACATCGGCTACAGTTTCGCTGCCGCCCGATCGATAGCGGTGGTGCAATTCGATATCAACGCTGCTAAAATGTACTTGCCGGAGCATAACGCTGCCGCTCATGTAGTGGCGCGCTGCTAGCAGTTTTTGATAGTAGTGTTCCGGCAAAGTTTCCCCGGTTTCGTAATGCTTTGCCATCCCGAACAAAGTCGCGCGATCGTAACACCAATTTTCCATAAATTGACTGGGCAATTCCACTGCATCCCACTCAACATTATTGATGCCCGAAGCCCCCGGATAGTCTACCGTTGTCAGCATATGCTGCAAACCGTGACCGAATTCGTGAAACAAAGTTTCGACTTCCAAGAAAGTCATTAAACTCGGTTTGCCGTCAACCGGAGGACTTTGGTTGCACACCAAATAAGCCACCGGCAACCGCGTAGCTGTTTTTCCCGCTTCGACAAATTTAGCGCGCACCACGCACTCGTCCATCCAAGCACCGCCGCGCTTTTCTTCGGGGCGGCTGTAGGGGTCTAAATAGAAATTGGCGATCGTATTTCCCGCTTCATCGTCTATTTGGAAATAGCGCACATCTTCGTGCCAGACAGGAGTTTGACCGTCCGCCGCAGTTACTGTCACGCCGAACAGCCGTTTTACTAATCCAAATAACCCCTCTAATACCTGTGGCAAAGCAAAATAAGGCCGCAATTCTTCGGCACTAAAAGCAAACTTTTCTTCTCTGCGCCGTTCCGACCAAAAACCTACATCCCAGTGCTTCAAATCTCCAGCTTCCGGCGCGCCTTTTTCGGCAGCAAAAGCTTTCAATTCTTCTAAATCTTTGACAGCAGCATCATAACTAGCTAAGCGCAATTCTTCTAACAAAGCTTCCACTGCTGTCACGTCGGGAGCCATTTTGCTCGCCAAGCTCAATTCGGCATAACTGCTAAATCCGAGCAAAGCAGCTTTTTCGTGGCGCAAAGCTAAAATGCGATCGGTCAACGGCCAGTTATTCAATTCTCCGCTACTTGCTCTGCCGATAAAAGCTTTGTACAACTTTTCGCGCAAGTCGCGGCGGGTGCTGTGCTGCATGAAAGGGCCGTAACTCGGAAAGTCTAAAGTAATCCGCCAAGGGCCGTTTTCGGCATCCGCATTTTCTTCGCCCGCGCTGCGAGCGGCTTGAGCTGCTAAACTCAACAAACTCGGTGGCAAACCGTCAATTTCATCTTTGTTTGTGAGGGTGATGCTGAATGCTTTGGTAGCGTCGAGGACGTGATTGGAAAATTGGGTAGTAATTTCCGCCAATTCTAATTGAATGGCATTAAAACGCTCTTTTTGCTCGCCTTCTAAACCGACGCCGGAGAGTTGGGCGTCTCGGACAGCGGCTTCGACAATTCGCTTTTGAGCTGACTCTAAGCTGTCCCAATTTTCGCTAGCCCGCAGCGCTTTAAAAGCTTCATAAAGCGGTTTGCTTTGACTGAGCTTGCTCCAAAATTTTACTACTTCCGGCTGCACTGTTTCGTGAGCCGATCGCAGTTCCGGGCTATTTTTCACGCCCATCAAATGTCCGACAATGCTCCAGCTCCAATTTAAACGCTCTCCGAGTCGCTGCAATGGTTCTACTAAGCCGCTCCAAGTCGGCTCTACAGACGATTCTAAGTCAGCTAGCGAGGCTTCTAGTTCGGTCAGCAGTTGGGTAACAGCGGGGACTACGTGTTCTGGTTCGATCGCGTCAAATGGGGGCAATCCTTGACCGATTAGTAACGGGTTATCAGCAATAGTTACGGTTGCAGTCATTTAATTTTCTTGTAACAGGTTGAAAACAGGTGAACTAGACAGATTAGCTTTTCATTTTGTAACACAGTTGTCCAAAAATTTGGACTCGATCGGGCGACAGTCGGAGAGTGTCTGAGTGTCTCAGTGTCCGAGAGAAAAAATCTTCCTTCTGACTGATGACTAATGACTGCTGACTAATGACTGATGACTAATGACTGCTGACTAATGACTACTGACGGTTCTCTGCTGTGTGCTGCAACTCCTTGACAACCGTGATTAAGCGCTTGAGGTGAGGTTTGACAACTTCTTGCTGCTCGTGTTCCAAACGGTGGATTTGAGCTTGGACTATCGACAAATCCGCAGTTGATTGGTGCGCGGGAACTTGCAGTTGGCTTTGCAAATTGGCCATGACTTTCTGGATTTCCAAAAATCGAGTATTTACTACTTCCCAATCGTCTCTGGTGATAGAAGTTTCTACCAAGCCTTGCGTCGCGCTTTGCAGTTGCTCTATAGCCTGTTCTACAGCTTGGAGATGCGCCTGTTGGCCAACCGATAAATCTTGCAGTTGTTCGCTCACCTGCTGGCGGACATCGAGCACAGCAGACGCTACGATTTCTTGCAAAGAAGCTACCGACTCTCCTAAACTCAGCAACTGCCGCTGGATGTCGATCGACTCCTCAACAGCCTCATGCCTAGGCAGTGCAGCCATTTGCTGGCGCAGCGCTGCAATATCTGCAGACAACTGCTTGCGTAATTTAACAATTACCGTCACGGCCGTTTTTTCGACCTTATTTACAGACTTTTGGACTTGGGCCATTTCCGAATTTTGATGCACCCGCACTTGCTGCTCGAATCGATACCGGTTAGCAACATTCAGCGACAAAGCCAAAGTTAGGGGAGCCACCCCGTAAAAAGCTTGACCCGACACTGCCACCGCCAGGGAACCCACACCAGAGGCCGCCAGAGAGGCGTACTCTGCCAGCTCGAGCCAGTGCCTTTGAGGAAAACTTGGTCTCAAGTGGTTTGCAACAGAGGGTTTTGGCTTCCGCACGGCTCTTTGGGTCATAGTATTTGCTCGTTGTTGGTAAGGTTGCGCGACTGGGTGGAGCATCGATTTCTATCCTTTTTTCAGTTATATGTTTTAGATTATTTCTTGGCACTCTTCTATTTTTACCTTTGTGAGTAAGTTAAGGATGACTGCCATATTATTATGTATTTGGGAGCCTGTGACGATCGCCCCTAATTCCGGCTGTTAAAAGGTTCGCCCCAACGCGCCCTCTATTTTACAGGAGTTAGCGCCATCGGGTTCGGGCGATCGACAATAGCTGCCCGGGCTAACCGAAAAATGCCTAAGACTATTTTAGAGTTTAGATTTTAGATTAAAAGTTAAAAAAATGCGACCTACTGAGCGCGATCAGGATTTGGAGCGTGTCTGGAGTTGCCTTTTTGTTCGCGCATTGGTATAAAATTTACACTTTCTCAATTGCCCCTCTCAAATTTACTGCAAAAATTGACCAATGAACTCAGAAAAACGCGGAATTGGCGATCGGCTAAAGTCTATTTTCAGTATCGCCATCTTTATCATTCTCATACTAGGAGTAGGCTTTTTAAGCGTGAATTTTATTTCAGCTCTCTATGCAAAATTTTCTTAAAATTAGGATTTACGCATGGGGTTCATAAACCTGGTTTTTTTACAAAAATACTTCGTCGCAGCCCGCAGACTCGGTAAAAAACCCGGTTTCTTTGGTATTTATGCGTCCAGGACTAATTTGGTTATAACTGAGATGTTGCACCATTGTCAATAAGCTTTTTAGGAACAGGCAAGATGCCTGTTCCACAAGAAAATTCACTCTTTGTGGAACAGGCATCTTGCCTGTTCTTGAGAATAGTGCAAGATGTGAGTTATAACCCTTTGATATATTGCTTCAGTACAGGTGGCAAAGTGTAAAGACTTTCCTGTTTTTCGATCAAACAGCTATTAATAAGTCATTCGCGCCGATTCCCAACTCTTGAATCAGAGTCGCCACGCTTTTTAACCAGAAGGGGTTGCCTTGGTAGCCCTGAATGAGTGTTTCCCAGTTGTCTAGTTCTGCTAATCCTTTATTTCTGAGTATTTCCCGTGCGGCCGCGGTGTCTAAACCAGTGAGTTGTAAGGTACGAATGGGAGTATTTTCGCTTGTGAGTTGAGGAACTTCTTTCGGTGGTTCCCAACCGATTAGCAGAAAGCAACTTTGATGGGATAATTTTTCTATCTGTTTGAATAGGGAGCGATATTCTTCGTATTCTGGTTTATATTTTCCTGCCAATTCGCCGCTACAGAAAAGGTTGTGAACGTCATCTAAGACTACTAAACAGCGATGGCTTTGTAAATACTTAATCAGCGGTAAGCGTTTCTGGTTTGTTAGGGATGAATCTAGATTTTCGGAATTGGAAAAAAGCTGTATTAGGTTAGATTGAAATTTATCGATGGTGGGGAATTCGTCTAGTGTGAACCAAGCTGCGTATTCAAACTCGTCTTTGATTTGTTGTACGAGTTGTACTGCTAGGGATGTTTTGCCGATACCGAGTCGGCCGGTGATGGTGATGAGGCGGCAGTTTTGTTGTAGAATCCAGGTTGTGAGGGTGTTAAGAGAGGGGGTGCGATCGAAGAAATTACCTAACTCCGGCATTTCGCTTAAATCTTGATGCAAAGTTTTGGTTTGTTTTGGATTAGATGTTTCCTGATTTGGTGGCTGTGAGTTTGGAATATCTGGCGGGTCTCTGTTTTCTCCACAAAAATTAACGAAGCCTATTTGCACAGAGTCTTGTGCAGAATGTGAAACTATCGAGACTTGCAACCTCTCCATTGCCGATCGTAAATTTGATTTACTGATATCTTCTCCCAACTCTTCTGAAAGTATTTGCCACAATTCCGATCCCACTTTCCGAACACTACTTTCCGAACAATCAAAGTCTTTGGCTATGTGCTTGTATGTCTCACGTTCTAGAGTCCCCCGGAGTACCGCTGCTTGTAAATCGTCAAGGTGTTGACCCGTTTTCTCAAAGATTATGCGATCGGCGAGATTTAACATTTCTTTAAGATTCATCGGAGCGAGGGATGTGAGAGCTGTGTGTATTATAGCTCACCTTTGTCTGCTTTTGAGAACTTTTTTGTACATTTTTCTACACAAATAGATCGAAGAGAGTGAAACTGGGGAAATTTTGTATACTAAATTGAACATTTTTTTACTAAATCAATCCCTGATTTATAATACCATAGAAGAAGTAATAAGGAGCAAAGCAGAGACTAACTGCTTGCCATTTTATACCTTTTCGCCTATTAAATAACTATGAAATCGAAGTTGGTTCTAAAAGCTTACCTTACAGCAGGTATCTCAATTCTCAGCATTATTCCAGCCTCAATTGCTTATGCTGGCAATGGTGTTCCTGACTACATCATCGAGTATCAAGGAAAGCCAGCTATTGCAGTCTTTGAAGATGTTAAACAGTCCTATGCACTTGGTTGCCCACGCTTCAGAAATCTTTGGAGTCGAGTTCCTGTTCAACGGACTGTTAATTCTACTTTGTTTAACCAGATTATGAGTGTTAATCCTGTAGTCGCTGACATCCCTTGTAATGGTTCAGTCGATCCATATGCCCCAGCGGGTGAACCTGGTGCATTGGTAATTCGTCATCGTGACGGTCAATACTATAGGCATTACGTTAATAGCATTGAGTTTGTAACAGCGGTTGGCGGTGGAGACTCGATTAAAATCGGTAGAGAGGAATTCTACAACCGCTTCCCAAATCGCGGTACTGATTTCCGTTTAAAAAGATAGGCATTAAACACTTGCTGTTATATGCCTGTGGTGTCAGCAGTGACTCCGACTTAAAAAAACTTGGGGGAGCTACTAAAGTTGAGAACTTGCCAAAGGGCGATCAGGCTGGTACTCAGAGAAGCTGGCAGGGAACTTGTCCTGATAGAGTCTAAACTATTTTTTCAACCCGGAGCGATCGCCCTTTCTTGTTTCTGATGATCCATAGACTAAAATAAAAGAGCGATCGCCCTTACTATTTTTTCAGCCCGATGCGATCGCCCTTTCTTTTTTCAGATGACCGATCGCCTAAAATGAAAGAACGATCGCATGAAACCAATGCAGCAATTATCTGTTGTCAATTGCATTACGGCTCCATCTCTGGCATTTCTCCACCAACAGCTACCAACCCCACATCACAGCGAGTTGCCGCTTCCGCCAAGCGATTATCAAGAGTTGCGATCGGCAATTCCAATCGTAGTGCTAACTCCAAATAAGCTGCATCATAAGCACCTAAACCTTCTTGTCTTCCTAGCACCAGAGTTGACGATAGTGCGCTGCTATCCGTGGCTTCGTCAACCTGAATTAAAAGTGATTGTAACAAAGCAATAGCTATCTCAGATTGCTCGGTTGTCATGCGGTTGCGTCGCTCGGCAACCAGGAGAGTATTAGCAACTTCTAGTGACCAGATGCCTGGTACAAATGCTTCGCAATCTGGCATCATCGCGAGTATAGCATTGGCATAATCGTTATCTTCATCGACTAAGCACGAACTAATGACTACAGAACAATCCAATACAAACTGCATTAAAACCTGCGCCCTTCTTCAATCATGGAACGGATTGAGCTTTTATCCAAGGCAATTTCTTGCCGCAGTTGTAGCATTCCCGCAATTGCTGCTTGAATTGATTTTTTAGTAGTCAGTTTTCCCCAAGCGTTATACTTCGGTTTAATTTCCTCGGATGGTAGACTCTGTACAACTACTACCACTTCAACAGAAGTATCTTTAAACTCAGTGGGCATTTGGAGAAGCAATATGCCATCGGTTCCAATATGCGAGATCAGTTTCATTGTTTCCATGTCAGACTCCAGAAACTTTGAGCAATTATAGTTTACCTCAAAACTGTTCAGCAAAGCAAATACTAAACAGTGCAAGGCTTGCACAGATAGCGATCGCCCTTTCTTGTTTCTGATGACTGATCGCGTAAAATGAAAGAGCGATCGCCCCTCACACCAAATACCAAACACTGCGATGATTGTACGGGTGGCGATCGCCCGATCGAGGTGAAGGAATCCCAGCCGAGAAAGCGATGACAGCGCTACAGCAGCAGTTCAACATTCCTCAGAGTCTATGAGTTCCTAGAAGTCAGTCACATTGACATTTTTGATTTTCGCCATTTTGCCCTAAATAGTAAAATAGACCAGTAAGCTAGGCAATTACCAACCTCCCTCTTCTGCTTGAGAGTAGAATAGATCTATGAAGTTTCAGTGGGACTCAAGCAAAGCGAGTAGTAATGCCAAAAAGCATGGTGTGTCTTTTGAAGAAGCTGTCACTGTCTTCGGAGATCCACTGGCTATTACAATTTCTGACCCTAACCACTCTGTAAGTGAGTTCCGTCTTTTAACGATCGATCAGTCAAATTTACAGCGCCTTTTTGTTGTGTCCCATACAGAACGAGAAGGTGAAGTGCGTTTAATCAGCGCCCGTTTAGCCACCCGACAAGAGAGAAAAAGCTATGAGTCAGGAACCTGAAGTAACAATTAATGACGAGATGAGACCTGAATACGATTTTTCAGGTGGTGTCCGTGGCAAATACTATGAAGCCTATATGAAATCAAGTAATGTTGTGATTCTCGATCCAGACGTAGCAGAAATATTTCGAGACTCAGCTTCTGTCAATGAAGCGTTGCGATTGCTGGCAAAAATTGCCAAGTCTGTCACTGTCTAGGTAGCGCACACCGCACAACAAATCAGATCCGAAAGTTTCCAGGTTATCTGTGGTTGCATAGGTGGAAAGCAAGGGGTGGCCCGATCGCCCCTAACAGGAAATACCAAACACTGCAATGATTTTACCGAGAGCGATCGCCCTTCACACCAAATACCAAGTCGATGTCTGCGGTACAATCAAGGTAAAACTCATGATTAATCTTTCAAAAATTAACACGCTCAACTGACTGCTGACTAACTAATGCAAAAACTAGCGAACTTGATATTCGCGACTTTCGGCGATCGCAATTTGCAAATCGCCCATTTTGGCATCCAACTCATCGATTGTGCTTTGTGGCACCGACTTCCACTTCTCCCTAGTTTCCCAGCGAATCAACATCACCACCTCATTTTCCACCGGATCTACCCAAATTTCTTTGCCTAAAAAACCGTCCCAACTTTTTAGTCCCGCCGTCCAAACTTCCTGATCTCTCTGAATAAACTGCTCCCACTTTTCTTGAGGTACTTTAAATTTGAGCCACTCAATTACCATCTTATTTCCTATTTGTAAATAGCTAATTAATCTTTGCCGATCGCAATTTTAATGATCAACTCAGTTCCCTCTCCCGGACGCGAAACACAGTGCAACTTACCGCCGTGCTTTTCTACTACTAAATGCTGAGATATTGCTAGACCCAAGCCTGTGCTCGTGTCTGGACATTTAGTGGTAAACAAAGGGTCAAAGATGCAGCCGAGGACTTCTTCAGTCATCCCAGGGCCGTTGTCACTAATGGCGATCGCAACTTCGTTTTCCCCTACTACGGAGGTGCGAATCCGAATTTCGGGATTGAATATTTTAGAGCCCGACCTGGCTGAAGACAAGTAAGAATGATTTTGCATTTTACCATACTTTTCGGGATTTCTCCCCCCTTCTTCCAAAGCGTCGATCGCATTTGTCAACAAGTGCATGAACACTTGGTTTAAGTGTCCCGCATAGCAGTGAACTCGCGGCAAATCTCCGTACTCTTTAACTAGAGAAATCCCCGGTCGTCCCCCTTTAGCTTGCAGGCGATTTTGCAAGATCAGAACAGTGCTGTCCAAACCTTCGTGGATATCCGCAGGCTTCATTTGGGCTTCGTCGGTACGCGAGAACAAGCGGAGCGATCGCACGACATCGCGAATCCTTTCGGAACCAACTTTCATTGAATTTAGCAGTTTTGGCAAATCTTTTTTGATAAAGTCTAAATCTAATTCTTCCATCAAATCTTGAATTTCCGGCACGGGATGGGGATAATATTTTTGGTAAAGGTCGATCGATCGCAGCAGTTCTTGAATGTAGCCAGTGGCGTGGCTGACATTGCCCGAAATAAAACTAACTGGATTGTTAATTTCGTGCGCGATTCCTGCTACCAACTGCCCCAGAGATGACATCTTTTCTGTTTGAATCAGTTGAGTTTGAGTTTGCTGCAAAATTAACAGCGTATGCTCTAATTTAGCCGCTTGTTGTCGCAGGCGTTCTTCGGATTCTTGCAAAGCAAAAAGAGACTGTTTGCTTTCTGTAATGTCCAATCCCACAAATACCGCCGCCGTATTGTTATGGTATTTTTGAGCTACTATTAGATAAGTTTTATTTTCTCCTCTGATGTTCGCTGTTACTTCTTGAGATGTTTTCTTTTTATGGTTGGCAAAGAAATCGTATACTAAATCGTTAAATTTGGGACTTGTCTCTAAAAAACCTACTTTTTGACCGATAAATAGTTCTGCCGGCATTTTGTAAGCGCTAGCTAAATGTCGGTTTACTCCCAAATAGCGCAAATCTGAACTTACCCAAGAAACTAATCCGGGCACGGCGTCCAAAACGGCTTGAAGTTGCTCTTTTGCCTCTACGAGCGCTGATTCTGCTGCGAGGCGAGCGGAAATGTCGCGGGCGATCGCGCAGCGGTATTCGCAGCCGCCGTATTCTAAATAATTGACTTTAACTTCGACGGAAAAACTGGCGCCGTCTTTGGTTTTGTAGCTGGTTTCAAAAGTGAGGTTGGTTTGCTGCTTGAGTTGAGCCCAGTGTTCGGGCCAAGCCGATGCTGGCAACTGCGAATCGATGTCGCTAACCCTCATGTTTAGCAGTTCCGATTCCGAGTAGCCGAAAAGATGGCAAGCGGCTTTGTTCGCGTAACAAATTTGACCGTCGGAGGTACTAAAAAAGATTGTATCAGCCGCATTTTCGAGGGCAATTTGAGTTAGTTGTGGTATTGTTTCTAACTGCTTGCTTTTGACCTCGGACTGAAATTTATTAGAGCAATTTGTTTGAGCGGGAGCCTCAGCTATCTTAGATGCAAACAAAATCAAACCGCCGATCGCACCTTCGCTATTTGTCCAAGGCTGAAATACCCATCTTACCGACTCGCTCACACAGCCGCTTGCGATTTTTCCTGATACAGATGCGATCGATCGCCCTGCCACAAACTCGCTGTATTCCAAAACTCCCGTCAAACAAGCTTGGGCATTTTGCTCCCAATATTCCGGGAGATTCGGGAACAGTTCCCAATGATATCGACCGATCGCCTCGCCGTCGCCCAACCCGCAATCTGTTTCCCAGCGACGAGAAACCGACAGATAGCGCATTTCACAATCTACCATTGCCACGGCCTCGGCGGAGCGCTCCACAAACCGCCGAAATCTGTCTTTACTCTCGGACACGGTTGCCTCTGCGGGTTGTTGCGCGATGGGGAAAGTCCCGTCAACGTACCTTCCCAGTCCCTGACTTTTTTGCTGAACTGGCTTAGTTTGCACGGTTTGGGATTTCCTCCATAGCTGTCAAGTTTGAAAAATTCTGTTTGAGACCAAAAATGCTGTTTTCCCCTGATTTGCTCTCTCGGACGATCCCCTTAGAGGGTATCACCCATCATTGATATCATTTTTGATGGGGATATGTCTATAGGCATTAGTGTCAATTTAAGACCAAAGCTAGTGCCCGGTTGCTGTTTGACGATTAGGCATATATCGCGCAACCGCCCCCCGAATAATTGTCGGAGGGGACTGGAGTGATCTCTTGTCTCCCCCGACTATTCCGGGGCGCAAGAGGGCAGCGAGACTAGGCAAAAAACAAGAGAGAAAAAGGGTTATAGGCGATTGTTGACACCAATGGTCTATAGGTACTCAAGAAATTTTCCCCCACACTTTGAGAGTCTGAAGATTTCCTGGTAATTGTGGGATATTTTATACAAGTTCCCAAAAGAATGCAACTGTAGGCCAGTGATCCAAACCATGAGCTTCCTCAGTCATTCCCAATTCATTAATTGAAAATCCCACATCGAACATGGTATGAGAGCGTGTAGCCAGTGCGATCGCCAGATAGCTTGAGAATGCAAGAGAGCGCTCAAACAAATTTGTGCGTAAATTCACTGGTAAAATCCACTCTCCCTTTCCGTAACATTGCAGGATCTAATCTTTCAGTGGTGTTGCAAGTCATCAAAACTACGAGTTTTTGCTGAAATTGAATGCCGTGTTCGTCGATGACGCTTTGATACAAAGTTCCATCCAGCAAACTCAAAATGTGTTCAGTTTTGTTAGTGCGTTGGGCCTCGGCAGTCGATCGATCTTGAGCCAAATTATCAGCCTCATTGATAATAATACAAATCCGCTCTAAATAACTCGGTGGCACAAAATTTTCCACAGCATCGTGGTCTAAGATAAAAATTACATAACCCAGCGGCACTAAAATTTCCTTTGCTACCGCTTGCGTCCAAGCAGTTTTGCCCGTACCCGGTTCGCCACTAACCAAAACAGCCAACTGATTTTGATCCAAAATTGCCTGCTGAACTGTATCGGTAAAACTTTGAACCTCCGCAGAAAACGTGCGAATTGGGAACTGGCTGTGAACCTGTCCGACGCGGCTTTTGTACCCCCCCAGAATCACCGCTAAATTGTAAGTTGCCTTGCTAACGAGCGGCGCAATATCTTGGCAAATTAGAGTGTAGCAGCGTCTTCCCCTGTCGTAGCTGTCAATTTGTAGCCAGCAGCCGAATCGAGCCCAAGAAGCATAAACAGTACCCAAAACTTCCAAGCGTTCCCAGCTAACAAACCGCTCCGAAGGATAAGAAAAATGTCGCTCCATAAAAGACTGGGTAATTGCATCCGGTTTTCCTAGCAAATCCAGAACTTTGAAAACAGTAATCTCTTGGAGTTTGTTGAGAACGTAGTCGATGGGAATGCTAGCGCGGCTGACCAATTGCACCACAGGCGTTTCGGTAACTAAAACGTCTTTGTAGCGGTAATCCGGGTAAACTGGCTGCGGAGTAATGTAATCCCAAAATTCATCAATTTCGTAGCGAGTATTTTCCGAAAATACATTTAAAATATTTGCCCACCAGGTATATTGGTGCCGTCCCATTGCGTCGGCAATGTCGCTAGCTGCCCCTAAAGTTTTTTGAGCTAGTTCTAAGGGGTCGCTCGACGCTAAATGTACCAGGTGTTCCAAATCAAATTGACGGTAAAAAGGTCGCCAACCAGAGCCTAGCAGACCTCTATTTTGAGAATTGTTTTGATGAAAATTGTTTTCGCGATCGCCCATATCTTCCGCACTCATTTGGCAAAACTCCGACTTACTTTTATTTTACATTTTTTGTGGTACACATTCTACAAAAAAGTGAAAATTATCAACTTATTTTGAGATACGTGGGCGGCACAAAATCTACTAGCCAAACTTTGTTTTCCGAGCAGTAAAATGTATGACCATCACGTTGCATGGCTGCGGCATCTACAGTAAAGACTGCTGGGATGCCATGTCTTGCACCTACTTGGCGCGCCGTCTGGATATTCACGGACAAATGAACGTGATGGCGCGACATTTTCCTAATTCCTTGACTGAGAATAGACTCGACGGCAGTGGTACCTGTTCCGTGATATAAAATATCCGGGGGAACAGCAGGTTCTAACTGCAAGTCAACCTCTACGCTGTGTCCTTGGTTAGCACGAATTAGAGTGCCTGTGGAGTCAAATGAAAAGCGCTGCTTGTCGTTTTGCGCGACTACTTCCTGGAGTTCTGCAAGCTGAACTGGAAAGTTGTTTTTTTGGCAGGCATCGAGGAGTTCGCTAACAGGAATCCAGCCACCGGGAGCGAGTTCAATGCCGATGCGCGAGGGCGCGTGACGCAGGTGTTTGCTGAGATATCGGCTGATTTTTACTAATCGAGAAGGGTTCATAATTTTAATTTATTTATTGAGTTTTTAAATCACATTTTGCAAAATGTCACTAGCGGGTTATATCGTTTGGTGGGGGCGGGTAGAGTGAATCTGTTGGCTCTGCTAGATGACGCTTGACTGAACCTGCCCCTACAGGTTTAGGGAAAATTAAATTTCCTAGTATAAATAAGTTTAGGCGCGACTTCTAGCGGAAAAAGGCGCCTTTAAGTATCTACATAATTAGGTTCTGCCTTGTGAAATTAAAAAATCTTCGGTGTGCGATTTTTAACGAAATTTATCTTTTGATAATTATCACAAACTTTACCTTCGGCCGAATACATTTTACCTTGGGATAAGTCCGCCAAAAACCGCAAAATTTAGATAGCGCCAGTGGCATCCAGCGTCGGCAAAACCAGCTTCTGCAAGCCACTTGGTCTGCTCTTCCACAGAGGAGGGAATATCTTCTTTTAGATAGTTGTGAAACCATGCTGCATGGTCTTCTCCGTTAGCTTTCATGTACTGCCGCCACAACTGTTCGTATTGCTCAGTCAGCCGGGGAGTAGCACCTGTCACAATATCTCGAATTAGCAAGATTCCCCCTGGATTCATCGAGTGGAAAAGTTTGTGAAATAGCTGTTGTTTGCATGCGCTGTCGAGGTGGTGGATTGCCAAGCCTGAAACTACCAAATCGTAACCGCTGCCGAAATCATCTTCGGCAAAGTTTCCTTGCTGCAAGGTCAGCCGTTCTCGGAAAGCGGACAAGTTTGTTTGGCAAATTTTCAGCATATTTTGGGCAATGTCAAAGGCTAGGACATTTGCTTGAGGAAATGCTGACAAAATCATTGCCGACAGTATGCCTGTCCCCGCGCCTAAATCCAGAACTTTTATGTTAGCATTAGTTTTAAAAGGGATTAACTGCAATATTAAATCGTGTTGTTCGCGATAGCGCGGAATGAGGCGGGGAATTAAGCCGTCATAATCAAATGCTCTTTGTTCAAATTGCTCGCGTACCCTGTCTAAATTCACAGACTATTTTCCTCAAGTTGTTAATAGTTGAGTGCGTCAATGCAGTTGGGCGGTTCTATCGTTCGAGGTTATATTACATTTATAATACAAAAAAGTTACAGACCTGTCAAGATGTAGAAGAAAATAATTTAAAAGAAGTTACGCACGATCGCCAGATAGGGACTTCGTGCACCCCAACCCGCCCATGATTTCGGAACTGTCTAGCCCTGCACATATTGTCTTTCAGTGCAGATGAGGCAGAATGCTACAGACCCGAAAGCCTGCCGAAGACGAGACTTTGGGCCAGCTAGCAGGAGTAATTGTGAGAAAAAAGTTGACGGTTATGATACCCGTTTAAAACAAGAATGCAACTCTAGGCGCGTGCTCCCACCATAAATTTATCAGTAATTCCACATAGTAAACTAGAAAATATAAAATATAAAAGGGAATTAGCAAGCAGCCGATGATCGGCTAGATAGGAAAAAATCAGTCCTCAGATTGACAAAATTTAGTCCCCTATAAACAAAAATTGATGTGACTCCCGAGTGGATGTGGTGTCTGCCAATTTTTCCGGAAGATGAAGAGATACAAAATATTGCACCCGCCGGCGCGGGAAAGAAAATAGTGATAATGAATCAGGATGCGATTAGATTAGGTGTCAGCCGTCAGGGGAAGATAGAAGCAATGGAAATCCAACAACGGAACAAGGATAAGCCCGCTCGCCAGCAACAAAACGCGCCTGATAGCCCAGGCTATATTTCTACGACAAAAGAACGAGATTCGTTGCTGCAAGAATGTTTAGATTTTAAAATAGCGATCGACCGATCGGCACTTGCGGTGAGGACTGACGCGCGAGGAATTATCAACTATGTCAGCGAACGACTTTGCTCTATTTCCAACTATTCCCAGGCCGAACTAATCGGCAGCCACTTCGGCATCCTCCATTCGGAATATAAATCTTCGGAATTAATCAAAAAGCTGCTATCAACTGTTGCCAAAGGTGAAGTTTGGCAAGGAGATATTAAGAATAAAGCCAAGAATGGAAGTGATTATTGGGTGTACGCAACAGTAGTTCCGCTGTTGGACTCTAAGGGAAAACCCTGTCAGTATTTGGCGATCGGATTTGACATCACCGATCGCAAAGCCGTTGAAGCCACCCAAATCGAAGCCAACCGGGCAAAAGACGAATTTCTGGCGATCGCCTCCCACGAACTGCGATCGCCCCTGAGCGCGATTTTGGGATGGGCGCAGCTAGCTCGATCGCGCAATTTCAACGAAGCCACCACCAGCCGCGCTTTGGAAATCATCGAGCGCAACGCCAAATTACAAAACCGACAAATAGACAATCTCCTCGACCTCTCGCGGCTGCTGCGGGGGAAAGTGTGCCTGAACATCAGCCGAGTTCACCTCCCGTCGATCGTAGAATCTGCGATCGATACCCTCCGTCCCGACGCCGAGGCTAAAAACATCCGCGTAGAAAAACATTTCGACCCCGCCGTCGATTACATTTTGGCAGATGCAGAACGCTTGCAACAAGTAGTATGGAACCTCGTTACCAACGCCATCAAATTCACCCCAGAATCGACAGCATACCCAGTTCAAGTGCGCCTCGATCCTAGTCCGTCCGGCGTCTTGATTCGGGTCAGCGACAGCGGTTGCGGCATCGACCCCAAATTTCAGCCACACATCTTTGACTACTTCCGCCCCGCAGACAGCTTCCAGAGCAAGGAACACCACCGGCTGGGGCTGGGGCTCTCAATTGTGCAGCAGTTAGTGGAACTGCACGGGGGAAGTGTTTGGGCTTCGAGTCCCGGTATCGGTCAGGGGGCCACCTTTGGGGTGCTGCTACCGATTGCCAACAAAAATGCAGCCGATGATCGCACTGCTGCGATCGCCCAAAGTGAAAGCAGACCCGGATCGGTTTCCAAACCCCTAGCGGGAAAGCAAGTCCTGGTGGTGGAAAGCAGCGCCGAGATCCGGAAATTTCTCAAAACTGGCCTGGAAGCATTTGGAGCCAAGGTAACAGCGGTGGGTAGCGCCGCCGAAGCGATGGCCGAGTTGCAACAGTCGCGGCCCGACGTGTTGGTGAGCGATATGACGGTATCGCGAGCCGACGGCGGCGATTTGATCCGCCGCATCAGAGCAATGGAAATTTCCGAGCACAGGGAACTGCTGCCGGCCGTGGCGCTGACCGAAGGCATCGAGGAAGAAGATTCGGCATCGGCGCTGGAGGCGGGGTTTCAGAGGCATTTGTCGAAGCCGGTGGAAGCGAATCAGTTAGTGAGCGCGATCGCCCAATTGGCGGGACTGACTGGATTCGGCGCCGGAGAGTGGGGTTCGGGAAATGTCGGGGCGAGCGGACTCCAGACCCCGCTGCCGGAACCTAACAGTTCTGACGACAAAAATAATGAGGAACTATTAACAACTGACAGCAGAGAATTACCGCTGTTGCTGGTAGTAGAAGACAACAATTTTTTGGTGGCTTACCTCCAAACTTTATTAACTCCGTACTATCGAGTCGCCGTGGCGAGTGACGGGGTTGAAGGTTTAGAAAAAGCCAAAACTTTGCAGCCAAATTTGATTGTGAGCGACCAAGTTATGCCCAGACAAAACGGACTGGATTTGCTTAAGGAGATTCGGAACACGCCAGAATTGAAATCGACTCCGGTAATCTTTTTGACAGCGCGAGCGGGGATGGAAGCTCGGATCGAAAGTTTGGATGCGGGTGCTGATGATTATATTTCAAAGCCTTTTGACGAGAGGGAATTGCTGGCGAGGGTGAGAAATTTGTTGCGATCGCACTCAGCCGAACAGCAGTTGGCGGAGCTCAACCGTCAGTTGCAGCAGCAGAAAAAGCAGTTAGAAACGGTGAATCGAGCCTTGCACTATTTGGCAACTTACGACAGTTTGACTGAGGTAAGAAACCGCCACTCTTTTAATGAATACCTCGAGACGGAATGGCGGCGTTTGGCAAGGGAAGAAGCACCGCTGTCTTTGATTATGTGCGACATTGATTATTTCAAACTTTATAACGACACTTACGGTCACCAAGCGGGGGATGAATGTTTGCGGCAAGTGGCGGCGGTTATCCAACATTCGGTAAAGCGACCGGCAGATTTAGTAGCGCGTTACGGTGGGGAAGAATTTGTAGTAGTTTTGCCGAATACGGATATTGAAGGTGCGACTTGCGTAGCTGAAATGATCGCACAACAGGTGCGGGGTTTGCACATACCTCACGCTAAGTCTGCTGTCAGCGAATACGTGACGCTGAGTTTGGGTGTAGCTTGCTCCATTCCGGCGCCAATATCGCAGCCGGGGGAGCTAATTGCGATCGCCGACGAGTCGCTTTATCGGGCGAAAGAAGCAGGGCGCGATCGGGTTTCGGTTGCCTCATTTCAAGGATAATATAATAGTTAAATCAACTTGTATGGTGTGTCAGAAATCTATTGTTTTGATTTAAACAAATTTTTTGTGTCAGACGCACCATATCAATGTGCTGGCAAACTTGGGTGAATTCAAATTGCTATAAAATACTGGAGTTTAGACTAAAAAACGAGCGCATCTAAAAGTAGCTGCCTTTAAATATCCGGCAAGCTGTTACTCCAAAAC
>NZ_JAUBSA010000051.1:0-45891 GCF_036702115.1 Microcoleus sp. LAD1_D5
TTGAATGATTACGGGTTGGAGAGGTTGGCGGCGGAACAGAGTTTCCAATTAGTCCGGTTTGACCCAGCCGGTAGGGACTTTAATTATTAAAGACAATACCACTGGAACCCCGACCGTTTCCAATTAGTCCGGTTTGACCCAGCCGGTAGGGATTTTTGAGTTAGAGATCTCAGAGCATAAAGTTAGAAGACTTAAGTTTCCAATTAGTCCGGTTTGACCCAGCCGGTAGGGAGTTCTTATAGGAAGCCTCTCCCAGTATAGTCTTCAGATTGCAAATCTCCATGGGTTATTTTCTTGTCAACTAGTTATAGATTATTGACAGGTAGTTGACTTTGGGATAGAGACCAGAAACCTTATGTAGCAGTGCATCTCCATAGGTTTGAGGCAAAAATAGGTTTTCTGAGGATCAGGTTACCTGTGGAGGTAGTAGCATTTCATAGGAAGAAATAAACTCAAATTTGGCGGGCAAATTAAAAAATGTAAACACTGGGAGGCTCTTGAGATGGGGAAGAACCAAGAGTTAAAGAATTTTTTACTGCCTCTGGGGCGAGCCAATAAAAGCGAACATTGTCTTCATCGAGGTTTATTTGCTTTTCCACCCTTTTATGCAGCTCTCGCATTTCCTCCAGTTCCATAAAACACTCAAACACAGAATATTGTACCCGCCGTCCATAACCTTCTAGGAAATTAGCTAATCGAAGGCGGCGCTTGTCATCAGGAATATCGTAGACAACTACTACCAACATTTTCAGTTATCAGTGAACAGTGAACAGTTATCAAAAAAACGTTATTTTGTAGCTATAGTCTCGATCGCTATAACTTCACTTCTACCATAACCCCCCTATCTTCCTTCATAACAACTGATAACTGTTTACTGTCTATTGTCTCCTCAGCCACGGTTCGTAGATAAAAGCATCATTGACTAGGTATTGCTTATAGCGCCTGATCTGGAATTGAATTGCTCGACGGTAACTGACTTGGGTTTGAATGTCTGAATGAGTGACCAACTCGGATATCCGCTCCTCAAAGTATTTTAGAAATATCCTCCGGGCTGTATTAGTCAGGTAAATACCCCCGTTTTCTTTGTACCAACTAAAATCTGTCGGCTTGATGATTTTTTGGTTGACTAGCTTCATTACCAAAGTATCCACGATGGGCGATCGAAACTCCTCCATCAAATCAAAAGCTAAGTCTGCCCTTTGATCATCCGTGCCGTGCAGATTTCCCAGATAAGGATTTACCCCTTCTGCCAACAGGAGACTGAACACATTATTTAGGAGTTGAGTGTAGCCAAAACTCAGGAGAGCATTCATCGGATTATTGGGGGGATGAAATACCCGCTCCGTCAGTTCAAACCCCTCACTGGTAATAGCTTGCCCCAGAGCCGGGAAGTAACGAGCCGCTCCACAACCCTCATAACCCAAGATTTCAGCAATATTTTCAGCATTTTCTAGAGCTTCTAGATCAGTGCTTAATCCATTGATAGCCGCTTGGATTGTTTCTAACCTACGCTTACGATTTAGCCGGAGTAAGAGGAGCTTGGAGTTGTAGAGCTTGCCTTGGACTACTGCCCTTGCCATCTGGAGCCGAAAAAATTCATCTTGGCGGCGATCGAACTGGGCTAATTCGATGGTCATCGATCGGTTTTCGGCATTCCAGAGCTGCCCCTTGTATTCTCCGAGTTGACTGAGGAAAATCACCGGAATATTCTCTTCTAGGGCTACGAAACAAAGGTCTGTGAAAATTTCACAACGATCAAGTAGATGATAAATTGTGGAGCGATCGAACTGTGGGGCGATCATGACAAAGCTAGAAAGCACCAAATCCAAATCAAGGATTTTCGATAGGTTCACTTTCCCAGCTAAGAATTAATCCTGCTGATCTTCTAACTAATAACTTATTTCTCCTGCTCACTGATTGTCGTTTCCAATTAGTCCGGCTTTTTCAGGGATCAGTCAACAGTAAACAGTTATCAACCTTTTCCATTATTTCTGGCTGAAAAAACAATCTCAGACACAAACAAAAAAGTGAACAATTACTCTGTTAACTGGTAACTGTTCACTGATTGTCGTTTCCAATTAGTCCGGTTTGACCCAGCCGGTAGGGCAGTTTTCACGTAAAAGTCAAAGGGAGCTTTGACCGAATTCTAAAGGTGTTTCCAATTAGTCCGGTTTGACCCAGCCGGTAGGGACTTGAAGTAGAAGATGCAGACACTGGTGAAACAATCCAAGTTTCCAATTAGTCCGGTTTGACCCAGCCGGTAGGGGGAACTACTAAGAGCCAACGGAAAACTAGCCCTAAATGGTTTCCAATTAGTCCGGTTTGACCCAGCCGGTAGGGGCTAAAGTAGCCTCTTTTATGGAGTCCCTAAGACCCGGATAGTTTCCAATTAGTCCGGTTTGACCCAGCCGGTAGGGGCTGAAGTAGTCTGTAATCAAAATAATAATGTTGCCCTGTCAAGTTTCCAATTAGTCCGGTTTGACCCAGCCGGTAGGGTATATATCAAATCGGTCGGTGGGGCAAGCGGATTGATCTCGGTTTCCAATTAGTCCGGTTTGACCCAGCCGGTAGGGAACAAGTCACGCTCATAACTCCATATGGAAATCATTACTTGTTTCCAATTAGTCCGGTTTGACCCAGCCGGTAGGGCAGAGCGGTAATCCTGCTACAATCGACATTACAACGCTACCGTTTCCAATTAGTCCGGTTTGACCCAGCCGGTAGGGAGTTCTTTTAGGAAGCCTACCCCAGTATAGTCTTCAGCTTGCAAATCGACCTAGGTCATTTTTGTGTTAATTATTCATGGCTTATTGACAGATAACAACTTTAGTATGGAGGCTGGAACCCTTGTGGGATAAGCGACCTATCAAAACTCCTCCATCAAATCAAAAGCTAAGTTAAGGAAAGTTATCAGTGAATGGTTATCAGTTGAATTAGGTTATGATTTCTGCAAGAGGTCTGTTAAATAATGAGACTACTTTACTATGCCAGCCAGAGATGTTTACCATGATATTGTTAAAAATGCCCTGATTAAAGATGGTTGGAAAATTACTCACGATCCACTCCGTATTCGTTTAGCACGTGGTAAGAATCTCTTCGTTGATTTGGGAGCAGAACGATTATTAGCGGCAGAAAGAGGAAGCGAAAAAATAGCAGTTGAAATCAAGAGTTTTACAAGTCCTTCAGACATGAATGATTTAGAAAAAGCAGTCGGTCAATTTGTTTTGTATGCTCATTTGCTAAAACGTTATTATCCAGACCACATTCTATATCTTGCAGTGAGTGAAGACACGCGCAAGAGGGTTTTTGAAGAAGAAGCTGGTCAAACTATGATTGAAGACAATATTATTTGTTTAGTAACTTTTGATCCCATTGAGGAGGCGATCGTTAAATGGATTCAGTAAATGTTCATTATCGCAATATTGTAGAAAAAGTCATACAAGACTATATTGATTTTCTGGGTAGTAATGATCAGGTTCAATTTGAACTAGTATTTGATTATGCCCACGATCGCTATCTATTAGTAGAAACAGGATGGGAAAATGGTTATCGCATTTATGGAACTTTGCTACACATAGATATTATTGATAATAAACTTTGGATCCAGCATGATGGAACTGAAGAAGGTATTGCTGTGGAATTAGTAGCTGCGGGAGTTCCTAAAGCAGATATTGTTTTGAGTTTTAGACCTTTAGCTGAAAGAAGATATTCAGATTTTGCTGTTTCATGATGTTATTTTTGTAATTTCCTTAATTGATTTTCCGCCCATGAATCCAATTCAACTTACTTTAACCTCTGGGGAAACTAGCGATCGCTTGGTTTACCAACATCTCCACATTGAGATTACCGGTGATGGCATTGCCGAACCTCAAGACCTAATCGGGTTGAAACTACCAGAGGGAGTGCGATCGAACCAAGGAGTAGTCCTAGAGGGAAAAGCCCCTATTTGGCTCTATGGATATTTAGTCCATGAATGCCATGCCACCGCTTGGGTTGGTTGCTACGATCCGCGTTTAGATGGGGCAGTGGTGGTAGAAAGTCATACTAAAGGAGTCAGCGTGGGGCAAGTGGTGACAGTGAAAAGTGATCAGCAATAACTGATCACTGCTAGGAGATTAATCATTATCATTTCCTCTGTATAGTACTGGGTCAAAGTCGATCGCAACGGGTTCTTTTTGACCTTGGGGTAGAGGGTTTCCTTGCCAATCTCGATCAGAACTTATATATTGCATTTTACGTTTTGGTGGAATACAAGCCATAGCCAGAGCCACACTCATCATTTTTGTGCCGCCAGTCACATCTACTAGGATATGCTCTCCCTTAATGGTAGATTCCTGAAATATCTTTTCAGTAATCGCTGTGAATTCAGCATACTTCCATTCATCAGTAAAAAACTTGCTAGGATCAACATGAACTATGATATCCTTACCATACTGAAACTTTAGATATTTTTGGAGAATCTCGGCAGTTTGCTCAGAACCTTTGCTGCCTACTAACCATACTTCTTGTAGAGTTTTTTCTTGTACACAATGGTATTTCACAGCTTTAATTTGCGGTTCCAGATTTGAGTTGAAGAAGTTTATTCTAGAAAAATCTGCCTCTGTTAAATTATCGATCGATTTGTCTAGTATATTTTTGATTCCCACCTCGATTTCTTTCTTGATTTGCTTCTTAATTTCAGATTCAGTAGTTGATTCCAGTAAGTTAATTCCAGATGAATCTGCTTCTGTCAAATCAGCGATCGAATTATTAAATACCTTTTGAATTCCTGCTTCAACTCGTGCTTTGATTTCATCTTCAATAGTTTTCCTCCCAGCTGAGTATGGTCCTAATAACATAATTAAACCCTTTGCTCCACTGGGGGATACTTTTTCGGAGGTAATTCCAATACTTTTTTCCTTTCGTTGACTAATATCCACCCGATGCAAAAGCCAGTATATTATCGTGAGTAATAATATTCCCCAAAGATTACCAGCAGAGGCTAAGCCAAATGAAATATTAACTACTGCAAAACCAATAAATTGCAGAGAGGAGCTAGGCGTGAATATATCTTTTAGTGTTATTTTCTTAAGCATTTTTACCTCTCTAGAAGATTAATTAAGAAATTGTGAGCTTTGTCTGCCACTAACATGACTTGATGCTATATATCTAAGTATGAGTGATACACAATACACTGCAATTACCTTTGCGCCGGTTCAAGGCTTTATTGAAAAATCTCGCAAGCTCCGGGATTTGTACGGTAGCTCCTATATTTTATCTCACTTGGCAGATGCTGTTTGCCAAGCTGCCGAAGCTAAAAGTTTAACAGTTATATCGCCAGCTTTGATTGCTGTGGCAAAGGGAACACCCAATCAGATCATAATTAAGGGTGATTTTCCAGAGCGAGAAGCACGGGAAGTTTTCCAACAGGCTTGGGGAGAAATTGTCGATCGCTGCCGCAGTTGGATTGAAACAGAAATTCCCCAGACTTATCGCTGGCGTGAGGAATGGAATCAATGGCGGAATTATGCGTGGGAGTTTTTCTGGGTACAGGGGGAAACTGCTGATAGGGCAAGGAAGAATTCAACAGACTTGAAGCGATCGCGCGCGTGGATTGGGATTAACTGGAAAGGGGAAAGCTCGACACTTTCGGGGGCAGATGCGATCGCCTATCCCTCCATGACTCTATTCAACCCCCAAAAAGGTAGCTATACCCAAGAAGATGACAAAATCAAAGCATTCTATCAAGCTCTGAGCGATCGAACTGGGGAAATTATTGAATCCAGTGAACAGTTAAGCATTCCCGAACTGATCAAACGCCTCGTAACCATGCCACAGGTTGCTAGAAGAGTAGGTATTCAAGAAACTCCAGAGACATTTCGAGATCTGAACCGCCTAGAAAGCAATTATCAAACAGGTTGGTTCCAAGGAGATGGAGATAGTTTTGGCACATACCTTAAGTCGCTAACTGAAGATCAATCAAACCCCGGTAAAAGCAAACCAAACGCCGATGAATTAAGTAAGAACTTTAGTTTATCCCTGCGGAACTGGGCTAAGGACCACTTTTCTGACTGGGTAGAAAGAGATCAAGGCGGCAGGGTTGTTTATGCTGGGGGGGATGATTTTCTAGGGATTTTTTATCGCTTATCTTCAGAAGATTCAGCAGATTCTAAATTGATTCCCTTAACTGCAACTAAATGTCTAGAGCGGTTTTATGAGTTTCCTAAAGTGTGGCAGAAACATGGGGAACCCGTTACAGTTAGTGTCGGGTTTGTGTGGGCGTTTCCCGGTGTGCCGCAGCGAGAGGTATTGCAACATTGCAGCAAAGCAGAAAAAAAAGCTAAGGAGTACGGGCGCGATCGCCTAGCTATCAGGGTTCTTTTTAATAGTGGTAATTATTTGGAATGGGCTTGTCCTTGGGCTTATCTCCAGAAGATTTTTGAGGGATATCGCGATCGTTCTGGAGGGCAGAACTGGACACATCTCTACAATGATGTTGCCGTGTTGGAGTCTCGCCATGCCTTTGATCCTCAAGGAGCGATCGCTCAGGCTCTCTGGGAAATTTACTTTCCAGAAATATCTAAAGATTGGAATTTGGATAATGATGATTTCCTATGGAATAAAGAAGATCAAAACAAACAAAGACAAAGCTCTGGAATTTTAGGCAAGCGAGCTACTCCCAGCCAAAGTTTTACAGACTGGTTCATTAAACTTGCTAATGTAGGATTTCATCTATGTTCCAATACTTAATCACCATTGACCCTTTGGGGTTACTCTACGGCAGTGCGGGGCGGTTTCTTTCTCCAGATAATTTAGTGGGGCGATCGGGGGATAGTTTTCCGCCTAGAGCCATGGCGATCGGAGGTTTATTTGCCCATGCCTTGAGTAACGATCCAAAGAAAAAAGAGAAACTAGAAAATCTCGTAGTAGCCGGGGCATTTTGGGCATATAACCAGAATTGCCAAACTATCCAAAATTTCTATGTCCCCACACCCCAAATCTATTTAGTGGATAAGGAAACAAAGCAGGTGAGCGATCGCCTAGTTTGGCAAGGGGAAAAGTGGAGCAAGAGCGATGGTAAATTTGAGCCGGGAACTTGGATGGCAATCAAAGAATGGGATACTACTGCTAAACCAAAAGTTAAAACCTCCCCTTGGGAATCTCACCCCCACCTTCACCCTAAATTGTGTCCCGACGAGCGCCGCACTTACATCGAGCAGTTGGAAGATGGCACAACCCGGGGCGGTTTATTTTTAGAAAATGCAGTGCAACTACACCCCGATGTTTGTTTGGTGTATTTATCTAACCAAGAATTAAAACCGGACTGGTATCGCTTTGGGGGTGAGGGGCATATGGTAGAGGTCAAATGCCATAGGCTGTCAGAAGAAACCAAGAAACTGTTCAACGAACCTGTAGGCAAAAGTTTTGCTCTAATCACTCCCGCCGTGTGGGGTTCTAATAATTTTTCCTATCGAGAGCCGGGTCAGCAAGTAAACGACACTTGGCAAAATGCTTGGGAGGTAGAAGCTTTGTTGACCGATCGACCTCATCCCTTCCGCTATCGTCGGGGTGGACATCTCTCACGAGGACGTTATGCTGTGCCGGCGGGAACTGTGTATGTACTAGAGAAGGAAGAAAAACCTTGGTCTGAATGGTCAGAGGATTGGTTTCCGAGCGATCGAGATAAGCCCGCTAAGGATGAAGATCCCCAGACTTTCAAGAAGCTAACCTTAAAAAATTGGGGTTGTGGATTAGCTCTGCCCCTAACGGTGAGCTAGGAAGATTTTAGAAATTTTTAGTAATAGGAGACTAATTAATGTATCAAAAAGCCTACGGAATTATCGAAACTCTCGCCCCTCTGCATGTGGGAGCCAGTGCTGGGGAAGAAACAGGAAACCTGAACCTAATTTTCCGGGATCAATTCACCCAAACCGGCATCATTCCCGGCAGTTCCATCCGAGGCAGATTTCGGGCAGATATGCGATCGATCGATACTACTGATAATAATTTAGATTATGGTTTAACTAATGATTGCTATGGTCATGAGTCTAAAAATAATGATCCAGAGAGCACGACGGAAGCACAAGTTAAATTTGAATATGCCTCGTTAGTTTGGCTACCAGTCTTTTGTCCCGGTCAGCCAGTTGTCTGGGTTACTTGTCCTAGGTTATTAAGAAGATATAAACAAGTTGCTCAGTTAGAATATGAGTTACCCAAACACTATACTGTTCAATTACAAAAACCGTGTAGAACCCTATTTTTTAACTTAGGTCATCTCACGGGATTAAGAAATGTCAAAAAAACTGATATTGATAACTTAGAGCAATGGATTCCTGAAACTAAAAATCTAAACTTTGCCCCAAATAATTTAGTAGTTGTTGGTGATAATGATATTAATATAATTCATGAAATGTCTCTTTACCGTCAAAGTAGAACTAAGTTAGAAGATGACGTAAAGAAAGTGAAAAATTTCTTTGGTGTTGAAGCTCTACCAGAAGGAAGTATATTAGCTTTTCCAGTAGCAATTAAACAAAAAAATAAGGAAAGAAATGAAACTGAGTGGGAAGAGGCTTTAGGCTATACTCAATGGGAGAAAAAACCATCAGACACTCAAAAGCATATACTGTCTAAAGAACTTTATTTTGGTGGTTTAGAGTCTATTGGTTTCGGTCGTTGCCATGTAACTTTAGCAGGTGAATACTTTAACCAAGGAGATAAATAATGAGTTGGGAACCTTATTCGCTGGATCATGAGGCACGGAAACTAGTAAAAGAACAAAATGAACACTCTCTCCGAGAATCCTACAAAATGCGGGAGGCTGTTGCCTACGGACTTGAAAGATTTTGGGGTGAGGCTAAACGCTACGAAGCAAATCAAGAGAGATATCTAGATGGTGATCAGGAATTAAAAGCTGAAATTGAAGAGAAAAAAGCTGTTTACTGGAGAAATGTCTGGGATAAATTAGCAGAAATCTTAGGAGAAGATATCAATTTACCTAAACACGATCAAGTTAAAGTAGATGCTGATGAACTATGGCAGTTAAACCGTGACAAACAAGAAATAGCTTTAGCTGTTCTTATTCAGTTGTGTGATTGTTTAGTTTGGTGGACACAACGTTATAAATAATCTAGACATCAAAAATGGTGAATTTTTATGCCTCCAATCCCTAAAATGTACCTAGCTCAAATAGAAGGGCGTTGCAGTCTACAATATACTGCTGAGGATGAAGATAGACAGCAATGGTTAAAAGAATGGATCGATCCCAAAAACGACGGCGAGTCCTATCAACATAAAAAAAGAGAAACTAGGCTAGGTTCAGACAATATTTATCGAATTGAACTTAAGTTTCCTTGGCGTGTATTTAGTAATGGGGGAAAAGATAGTATCCCAAGACCTGTTCTAGGTAAAAATGGGATTCCTTTTATTCCGGGTAGTAGTATCAAGGGACTCTTCAAAAGAGTTTGTAACTCTAAACAGAAAAAACTCTATTGTGGCGATGAGAATAATCCGGGTTGCTTAAGATTCCACGGAGCTTATCCTATAGGGAATTGGGCAAAAAATATAACTGTTACTGAAACAAAAGATGGTGTAAAAACTACAAAAGTTTGTTATCTAATTGAAGATGTTGTCCACCCCCAACAAAAACGTCAAATAGAAAAAGAAACAACAACAAGTGCTAGTGCTTTAATTAGTTTTTATGAGCCAACTTTTTCATTTGAATTTAGTAATGTAAATGAAAATATAAATTGGACAGAAGTTGAGAGTATTTTACATCAAGCACTAAGCCGAGGACTTGGAGGGAAAACCAGTACAGGTTATGGATTTGTTGATTCTCCTGAATATGCAAAACCTACAAGTAGCTTATACAATAATGCTGAACATATTAGATTGGAGGGAACTGGAGTTAGTTCTAAGTTAATCAATGGGCAGCCAGAGTTTCGTCCTAATCTATTTAAAGCTACTTTGCGAGGTCACACTATTAGGCTGTTATCGGGATTAATTAATGATAAGTTGATAGACCGATATATCGATCGACTATTTGGCAGTACAAATAATCCAGGTAGTTTACAACTATACTGGGAAAATAAGAAAAAAATATCATTTGATAAGAAAGGCAGGAAGGAAACTAATCCAACCTATAAGGTCGAAGGTATTCTACATATTTGTAGCCAGAATACTCAGGAAGTTTCGTTGATAGGCTTAGTAATTAAATTTGCTTTTATTCTTGGTGGCTTTGGTAAGTCTTGGCGAAGAGTCTCTCATGAACAGTTTTACAAAGAGTATTTTCAAGCTCAAAATAAATATGATATTGGCTGTCACTGGAAATCTTTGGATGAGGGATGGATAGATATTAAAAACTCTGATGATTTAGGGAAATTTCTAGGCAAAGTGCGAAATGATTTTCAGAAATATCTGGGTTCAAATCCTAATTATCAACCAAGCAATAAATGGCGTGAGGTTTGGCATCCCGATCGAGTTGCAGTTTATAGCAATGTTGTTCAAAAATCAGAGGTAATTGAGCTATTTCATAATGAAGTGTTTAAATATACTCCAGCCATTGGAGGGCGAAATCTAGGCGATAAACGTCCTACGGCCGTTAGCTCTGTTTGGCATCGAATGCTGCCCATAGGTGATGGAAATTATTTAGAGATTGTTACTCTGTTCCATCACGCTCGCTCTGATTGGAAACATAAAACACAAGGGAATCAATTATCTAATTTTATTCAAGAGCTAGAATCAGCAGGATTAACTCTTAGTTGGGGAAGTGAACCGGCTGAAAATCCTTGATTTAGATTTGGTGCTTTCTAGCTTTGTCGTAGTTACAGATAGGTCGATCGCCCCCCGAAATTTATCATCTGCTCGATCGCTGTGAAATTTTCACAACCTTCTGTACTGCCTAGGATCGATCGCTTCTGGGAATTAATGGTTAAGGGCTAGAGCGCGATCGAATCATTTAACAATAAATAGTTATCAAGTTTTCTCATAATCTCGAATACAAACAAAAAATGAACAACTACCTTTGTTAACTGGTAACTGTTCACTGATTGTCGTTTCCATATTAGTCCGGTTTGACCCAGCCGGTAGGGCTAGAACGCGCATACACTGACGGTAAATACATCAAGTTTCCAATTAGTCTGGTTTGACCCAGCCGGTAGGGGCCTCATCTTCTTTTTATGAAATCTAAGACAAGCCTGCCTGGTTTCCAATTAGTCCGGTTTGACCCAGCCGGTAGGGACTTGCTTATCCCCCGCCGCACTAATTGAGTTGAGCGAGTGTTTCCAATTAGTCCGGTTTGACCCAGCCGGTAGGGGCTAGGCAGTAGTATCTTTTTGATAGTGTAAGTCCTAGCTCGGAGTTTCCAATTAGTCCGGTTTGACCCAGCCGGTAGGGTTTCTGATCGTACTGGGTTAAGCCAAGCTGAGTGTGAAGCAATGGGTCTTAGGTTTCCAATTAGTCCGGTTTGAACCAGCCGGTAGGGAAGCCAATGAATATCTTTTAAAAAAGCTAGCTGAATTTCTGGTTTCCAATTAGTCCGGTTTAACCCAGCCGGTAGGGACTCAGACGGCCAAATCAGAACATTCATGGACGAGTTCTTTAGACAGTTTCCAATTAGTCCGGTTTGACCCAGCCGGTAGGGTTCACCGCAAGCACAACAGAATCGAAGCGTTGCAGATTATCAAGTTTCCAATTAGTCCGGTTTGACCCAGCCGGTAGGGTTATACCTGGAAACTGGACTAGTCCTCGGCGTGAAAAATACAAGTTTCCAATTAGTCCGGTTTGACCCAGCCGGTAGGGAATCTAATATGGAATTAGAGTTCGCTCACCACGTAGCTAAGTTTCCAATTAGTCCGGTTTGAACCAGCCGGTAGGGTCCCGCTCCCCCTGTAATTCTCTCTCAGACCGATACCAGAAGTTTCCAATTAGTCCGGTTTGACCCAGCCGGTAGGGTATACGGTGCTGTCGCTGCGTTTGATCCCAAGTTGACTGGTGTTTCCAATTAGTCCGGTTTGACCCAGCCGGTAGGGTTCTTTAGCGGTTTCTTTAACTCCTACTGGCACAGTTGAAGTTTCCAATTAGTCCGGTTTGACCCAGCCGGTAGGGAGTTCTTTTAGGAAGCCTCTCCCAGTATAGTCTTCAGATTGCAAATCTCCATAGGTCATTTTCATATCAATTATTAATAGCTTATTGACAGGTTGTGATTTCGAGATGGAGGCTGGAACCCTTATGGAGTAGGCAATCTCCATAGGTCAACGTAAGAATGAGCTTTTCAAGGATCGGGCTACCTGTGAAGGTGGTTGTGTTTCATAGTAAGAAATAAATTCAAATTTGGGAAATGAAACTAAAAAATATAAAGGTTAGGAGGCTCTTGGGGCGGGGGAAAGCCGAGAGTTAAAGAATTTCTTACTGCTTCTGGATGTAAGCCAATAAAACCTAACATTGTCTTCATTGAGGTTTATTTGGGTTTCCACCCTTTTTTGGAGTTTTCGTATTTCTTCCCGTATGTCGATCGCAATCTGTAATAAACGGTTGAGTTGATTTGCTCCGCAAGGCTAATGCCAACGCCCTCTGTGAAATTTTCACAACCATTTAGGGACGATCGCTAATCTCCAAACTTTTTACCCTGGTGTCGATCGCACCCCAGCCTCACGATTACGCTACCCACCAAATGCCCCTTGGGAAATTTTCACAGCAATAGTCGGGCTGTACTGAGAATTACTCTAGAATAGACCGTAAGCAATCCTAGGACGGTGGAAAATGGCAGAACGCATATTGCAGATGGATGATATTAATCTGGCGATCAACCCAGCCCGGGTGACAGAGATATTTCGGAAACTGGGTTATCAAATCCTCGGACAGGCGATCGCTATTGCAGATTTAGAATTATCTTCCCAAAGCACCGCAGATATTTATGAAGCTCATCTCATTGCTGACCAAAGAAGTCGGAACCGGGCTTTGCCGGATTTGCAAGTTTTATTAATTACCCTTAAGCCAGAAGTATGGGAATCGCCTAATGTGGCAAGTGGACGAATGAAGGCGATCGCTACCTCCTTGGCTAAAAATAAATCTGATAACTATCTCCTAATTGGGACAAACCAACAGCATGATCGCTTCCTACTGGTTAACCCCCGCAAAAGTCTTGATGCTCAGGGTAATGTCAAGGTTAGCATCCACAAACTACTGATCGATCGGGCTAACCCCACCGCCCACGATCGGGAACGTCTGGAGGCGATCGCTGTTCGTCATCTCGACCCCCAACAACTTTACAAAGCTCACTGTGAAGCCTTTGATGTGGAGAAGCTGACTAAACGCTTCTACAACGAATATCGGCAATTATTTGAGCGGGTTCAGCAAGTCATTAAGGATCATAATTCTCATCCCTACTTTGAAGATGCTGCCCGATTACACCAGTTTTCCCAGCGATTACTGGGGCGGATCATGTTTCTCTACTTCTTGCAAAAAAAGGAATTTTTAGCGGGCGATCGACGTTTTTTGTCTCACCAGTACGATCGCCTCAACCCCCAACCAGAGGACACCAACTACTACTCCGAACTATTAGAACCGCTATTTTTTGCAACCCTGAATCAAGAGCGCCCAGAACAAAATTCCCCTTGGGGTAAGATTCCTTACTTGAATGGGGGGTTATTTGATCGTGACTATGGCGAAAATATCCGGGATGCCGCAGGTCGGGAAACTCCAAGGACTATTACTTTACCTAATTCTCTGTTTGACCCCAAGGAAAAAAGTAACAGTATTCTCGGTTTCTTCAATGGCTATAACTTCACCGTTTCCGAAAATATCCAAGGGGATGAGGATGTGGCGGTGGATCCAGAGATGCTGGGGAAGGTGTTTGAGAATATGCTAGAGGCGGAAGAACGGGGTAAGAGTGGCACTTTCTACACGCCTAGGGGGATTGTTAATTTTATGTGTGTGGAGGTGTTGAGTCGCTATCTTGCCGATGAAACCGGGATGACTCCTGAAGCTATTCGAGAGTTGATGGAACTAGACCACGACCTCAGCGATCGAGAATTTAACCAGAAAATTACCCCTACTCAGGCTCGGTCACTCAAGCGGGCGATCGCCTCGGTGAAGATTTTAGATCCGGCTGTGGGTTCTGGGGCATTTCCCCTAGGGATGATGCAGGTAATTTTGGCTGTTCGGCAAGCTGTGGGCAGAAGGGAAGGGGCTATGATTCGGCGGGGCAGTCTGGCCATGAGTGAGGTGAAACGAGAAATCATTGCCAATAATCTCTATGGAGTAGATATCAAGCCGGAGGCGATCGAGGTTGCCAAGTTAAGAATGTGGCTGTCGCTGGTGGTGGATATTCCGAGGATTGAGGATGTGGAGGCTTTACCCAATCTGGACTATAAGCTGATGTGTGGGGATTCTTTGATTTCTACTATCCACGGTGAGCAGTTAATTCCAGACCCAACGAAAAACCAGCAGGGAATGTTAGAGGTTACGCCTATTCAAGAAGCCATTCAACCCCTTTTGGAACTTCAACAGAGTTATTACAATGCTGATACTGATACACGGAGGGATTTACGGCAGCAGATTATTGAGGCAGAAGCAAATATATTTCGGGTGGCAGTAAGCGATCGCCTAAATTTCTGGCAAGGGGAGCAGCGTAAATTAGAGCAGGATATTAAGCGGTTAGGCAAAGTTAGTCGGATTCAGGAAAAAAAACGAGCTGAGATTGCTGCCAAAGTTGCAGAGCTTGGGAAATTTTCACAGGAGGTAGAACAGGGAGAGCGATCGCTATCTTTCTTTAGTTATCATCTGCATTTTAGAGATGTGTTCGAGCAGCAGGGTGGTTTTGATCTGGTGGTGGGCAATCCGCCCTATGTGCGGCAGGAGCAATTTAAGGAGCTTAAACCCGCCCTAGAAAAGGAGTTTGATTGTTATACAGGAACGGCGGATATTTTTGTTTATTTCTTCGAGCGGGGGTTTCGATTACTCAAGGAGGGCGGACATCTTACCTACATCACCTCTAACAAATACTTTCGATCGGGTTATGGGGAAAAGCTCCGTAAGTTCCTAGGGGAACAGGCAACTATCCAGACCTTGATTGATTTTGGTGATGCGGCAGTATTTGAGGCGATCGCCTATCCCAGTATTATTGTTTTTAGCACAGATAAGCCCACGGCAGAAACTCAGACACAGGTATTAACTTGGGAGCAAACCCAACTCCTTGAGGAGTTTCCCAAAATCTTTAAGTCCCAAAGTTTCGAGATGCCCCAAGCTGCCCTCAAACCTGATGGTTGGCGTATTGAATCCCCCTCAGTTTTAGCTCTATTAGAGAAGCTCCGCAGGGCTGGAACTCCTCTAGGGGAGTATGTGAAGGGTAGATTTTACTATGGAATTAAAACAGGATTTAATGAAGCTTTTGTGGTTGATCGGGAGACGCGCGATTGGCTAATTGCTGAACATCCCTCATCTGCGGAAGTTTTGAAACCATTTTTGCGTGGTCGTGATGTCAAGCGTTGGTACGTGGACTTCTCTGAACAATATCTTATTAAAATTGAGTCGTCTGAGAATAAAAGTCACCCTTGGTCAAATAAAACTGAAAAAGAAGCTGAAAAAATATTTGCCAAAACTTATCCTGCTATTTACAAACGTTTTAGTTTCAAAGATTTCCGAGATAAACTAATAGCTAGATCAGATAAAGGTAAATTTTTCTGGGAGTTGCGCTCGTGTAGTTACTGGCAAGAGTTTGAGCAACCTAAGATTATTTATCCAGATATTTATGAACATCAGAATTTTACAATTGATAGAGTAGGTTTTTATGCAGGGAATACTTGCTACTTCATTCCAACTTCTGAGTTATGGATTTGTGGGCTTTTAAACTCCCTAGTAATTGAGTGGTTTTACACAATGGTTTCTAACTCTATACGAGGTGGATATCTTAGAGCATTTAGCGACTACATGAAGCAAATTCCTATCCCTACTGCTACTGAACCAGAAAAAAAAATCATAGAAATTCTTGTAGATTATGTTCTTTACCTCACTACTGCCCTCAAAGATATTCCTAGTCAGGGTGCAGGTTTAGAGCAAGCCTCCACCGATAAGGTAATGACTCAATACTTTGAGAACATCATTAATGCCCTAGTTTATGAATTATATCTACCCGAAGAATTCCATGCAGAGAATAAATATTTTATGCGCTATCTCTTGCAAGAAAAGTTACCGAACTTAGATATTATCCAAGGTGACAGAATAGTAGGATTACGCCAGATATTTCAAAAGCTTTTCCATAAAGACCATCCGATCGCCAAGAACCTATTCTTTTTAGATGAAGTTGAAGTAATTCGCATTATTGAGGGCAGAAAATAATCATGACACGCATCACTCAAATTGATATCAAAAACTTTCGTGCCTTCTATAGCAAACACACAATTAATCTCAAGAATGATGGAAAGAACTTACTTATTTATGGTGAGAATGGCAGTGGAAAATCATCATTACTTCTCGCAATAAAACTTTTAATCAATTCTTATATCCAAAACTTAGAATTTTCACCCCATCGCAACATTTTTACAAATCAAGATGATGATGCTTTTATTAAACTAACCCTATCTAACAATGACGGCACAGGCAATAGCATTCACACATGGTCAGAAACAGTGACGGAAACTGGTGCTAATGTCATTCTAAGTGCTGCCAAAACAAAAGGTATTTTAGACTATAAATCTTTACTAGAAGTTTATTTTCTGCAAAGAGAAAATACTGAGTTAAATATCTTTAATTTACTGATAAAAAATTTATTAGCTAATTATTTAGATCTCCGAATTAGCCCTCAATCCATTGCCGAAGAGTGGCAGGATATAGAAATTAGTATTCCTAAAAGTAGAGGATACAAAAAACAGGCTAGAAATTTACAAACAAAACTTGATGGATTTAATAATCGGTTTCGAGAGTTATTAAGCCGACTACAAGCCCAGGCTACTATATTATTAGAATATTTTGGTTACTCGATCGAGCTTAAACTAGAATTACCAGGGATGGTTTATAACTCAGATACAAAACAAATTGACGGAAAGGAAATTATTCTTACAGTTGATTTTCTTGGTCAACCTATATATTCACCACATCAATTTCTTAACGAAGCTAAACTTTCAGCGATCGCTTTATCTCTCTACCTAGCATCTCTCCTGATCATTCCAACTAGTGAATTAAATATCTTAGTCTTAGATGATGTATTAATCGGTCTAGATATGTCAAATCGACTACCAATTATCAATATTCTCCATGATCACTTTAGTCACTATCAAGTATTTTTTATGACATATGATCGGGAATGGTATGCAATCATGAAGCAAAGAATTGAAGCCTCTGACACTCAAAATAATTGGTTATATGTTGAATTATTCAACTCTAAAATAGAAGATGACTTAGAAGTACCTGTGTTTACACAAGACAAAGATTATCTTATCAAAGCAGAAGAGTATCTAGAAAATAATGCCTTGAATGCCTCAGCACTTTATCTACGTATGGCATTTGAGGTTTTAATGAAAAGATTCTGTGAGAAAAAAAGCTTAGGAGTTAGATACAGAGATAAGCCCAAAGACTTAACAACTAAAGATTTCTGGAATCCAATTTTAGCTCATAAAAGAAGAGATAATCATGGTACTGAAGTTTCTTATCTTGACCAGCAACTAGTAGACGAAGTTGAACTATATTTAAGTTTAGTCATGAATCCTCTTAGCCATTCACGCATGACTACAGTTTATCGTCAGGAGATTGAAAATGCGATCGCTACCATCAAAAAATTGAAACAAGCCTTAAAATAGAAGACGATTAAAATAAAACATTAATCTAACCTTAAAAACCATGAGTTTATCTCTTGATATCACAACAAACTACACAGAAGATATCGATCTGAAAATTACACTTTTTGATGGTTCAATAAAAGCTTACCTTGATGGAGAGAGCTTTGAGGAAGCATTAAATAGCGAAAAACCTATAGAAATAGGACATCTTAGAGCATATAGAATTAACTTAGCTTATGACAGCCTTGATCTAGTCACCACAGCAGACTACTTAGGCGGAGATTTATTTCGTTTTACTGAATTTTTTCACTTATCAGTCTTAGACGATCTAGATTACCTCCCTGCTTTTTACTTATTTTACTTATCTAGTATTTCTATTGAGCCAAGATATAGAGGTTCTGATTATGGATTACAAGCCTTAGCTATATTTTTAGAATTATTTGCTCAAGGTCAACTAGTTGGTTGTCATCCTGTACCGATGAAAGATTTAGAAGATAAGCATTCTGAAGAGAAAGGTAAGCTACTGATGAGAAAATACTGGTCAAAGCTCGGATTAAAGAACTATGAGTCAAACGAAAATATTTTGTGGACAGATGACTGGGAGTTACCAGATTGGCTCAGGACTAAGGTATTTAAAGATTAACAACTAACTGATATGCCCCTTCCCGACTACATCGACAACGATCGCCACAACTTCTAATATAGTAGGCAGAGATGTGTGAAAACTCTACTACTTATACAGATTAACGGCTAACGATATAAAATTGCATGGTAGAGCATCTTATCAGCCTTGAAGATATTCAAAATGTCGGCGATTGCGAAAGTATTATTAAGCTCTTCGTTAAGCTGGGCTATAGAAGTGAACTAGCTCTGCCCTTAGATCTTGAGGAAATCGGCATAAGTAAAATACCAATTATCAATAAAGCATTCCTAATTGCAAGTTATCAACTAAAGTATGAGGAATCACAGGTTGTTTTATTTCAACTAGACGGTCTTACTTTTAATTTTGAACGCATAGCTAAAGATATAGCATTGAGAGTTTCAAAACAATTCTGTAGTCGAAGACTTTCCAAATTCCTACTACTCTTTACCTGCAACTATCATCAGATTCTTATTGCCAGCCCTCGCCACAGGCTAAAAGATAATGGTGATCTGTCCTTTAAGGTTAATACCTATTTACTAAATTTCCAGCAACCAAGATACACGGATCGACACCTTCTAGAAAGAGTAGCCGTTAACCAACGAAACCCGGAAATCTTAAATAGAGAACAACACCAAGCAATTTATAATGCCACTCTATTCAAGAAAGCAGAAAAGGATAAAGCCTCTTATCGTGCCGATGATCCTCTAGGTGAATACCTTAAAAAAATCGGAAAATTTCGTCTCTTACGTGCTGATGAAGAGATTGAACTAGCCCGGAAAGCTAATGACTTACTCTATCTAGAAGACATCAAAAAATGGCTGGATAAACAACTCCAATCCTGTGCCAGATTCGATGAGTGGGCAAAGGCAGTCTGGATTGGCGATCGTATTTGCAGAGAGTTTCCGAGGAAAGTATCCCTAGAGGAGTTATCACCCAAGCTAGAGCAAAAATGGCAGAGTGGTGACATAGCACTTAATGCAAGTTGGCAACAGTCAAATGAACAAAGCCAATATATTGCTAGTTTTCGCCACCGTTTGTACAACGATCGCCGTGCCAAAAATAAATTAATAGAGTCGAATTTACGTTTAGTGGTTTCAATTGCCAAGAGATATGTAAATCGTGGTGTTGATCTGTTGGATCTAATCCAAGAAGGAAATCTAGGTTTAATCCGTGCTACTGAAAAGTTTGATCCTACTAAAGGTTATAAATTTTCAACCTATGCAACTTGGTGGATTAAACAAACCGTTACCCGTGCGATTCAAGAATATTCCCGCACTATACGTTTACCTAACCACCTCTATGAAACTATCTCGTTAATTAAGAAAAATACCCGCATCTTATCCATAGAAATAGGGCGGGAGCCTAGCGAAGAAGAAATTTCTGCCCGGACAGAAATAACGAGAAAACAACTACGATTCATAGCCAAAGTATCGCAGTTGCCCGCCTCTCTTGAAGCACTCATTAATGAAGACGGGGATTCATCTCTTGGTGACTTGATTGAATTTACGGGTGAAACGCCAGAAGATTATGTGGAAAGATATTTGCTACTCGAACATATAAAAAAGATGTTGAGTATCTTCAGCCCCAAATCTCAGACTATCATGTACATGCGCTATGGTTTAGATGATGGTCAGGAAAAAACCCTTGAGGAGATCGGTCAAATCTTTGGAGTTACCCGTGAGCGGATTAGACAGATTCAGGCTAAAGCATTACGAAAATTGAGGGTAAGGGGTCGTAGAGGTGAATCCCTGTGTGATTTTTCAATCACAAGCGAAATCAAAGAAATCCCTACAAAAACTAAGATAGTCCAAGAAACTGGTTGGAAAAAGGTAAGGCTTGATGAACTTTCTACTATAAATAAATCTATAAAGGAAAATATTCAATGTATTTTTAACGCTATTTATAATATTCAAAAATCAATAGTAGGGATAGATTTTATTCAGTTCACAAACAACCAAGTGGTTATTGAGTTTGTTATTGATAACTTAGCTATTATTGGTAACGCAGCTACTGATATGCCAGTCAAGGCTCAATTAATGTCTCCAGAACTTCCTTGGTATTCAATGAAAAATTACAAAACTTTTCCAGTGAATTTGCAAGTTACTTGGGTAATTATCCAAAAAGATATTCCCAAAATTGTCTATCCCTTGCAACAGGTGCTAGAAAAATTATAATTACTTATATTTTCATTACTAATAAATGCCCCTCCCCGACTACATCGACAACGATCGCCATAAACTCGAAGCCATCCTCCAAGAACTAATTCTGAACGATCGCCAAACTAATCTTGATATCGCCACGGGCTTTTTTCGGATCGAAGCATGGATGAGGCTAGAAGTAGCCCTGAATCAGTTAACCAACCTACGGTTACTAATTGGACGTGACCCCACCATTCTGCCTGCCGAGCGTAGTAGCGTAGACCTCATTAGGTTCTTTCGCCGGGATATTCAGGGGCAGATAGAAAATAGTGAATTTAACCTAACCTACAAGCAACAGATCGATCGCCTGATTGCCTACCTCAAACAATCACACATTCACGTTAGGCTCTACGGGGTCAACGGCGATCAAGCCTCCTTTCTCCATGCCAAGGCTTATATTTTTGATTATTACAGCATCATCGGCTCCAGTAACTTCACCCCATCGGGACTAGATGGGAATACCGAGCTAAATGTATTAATTAAGAATGAAATATTTGCTAGGGGTTTAAGAACTGACTGGTTTAATAAATTCTGGAACGATCCGAGTGTGAACCTCGATTATAAAGACAAATTAATCCACACCCTCGAAGCCTCCAAGTTTGGCAGCAAGGCTTACACACCCTACCAAGTATTTATCAAAGCCCTGTATGAACTATTTAAGGATGAAACCCAGAGCGAAGGGAGCGATCGAACAACCTTAGAACTAGCTAGTTTTCAGCGACAAGGATTTGAACTAGCCGTAAAATTAATCGATCGCCATGATGCCTGTATGGTTGCCGATGCCGTGGGTTTGGGTAAAACCTATATTGGCTTGAGGTTACTAGAGCATTACCTCCAAAAAGAACGTCGTCCCGGCTATGTCCCCCGTGCCTTGGTCATCTGCCCTGCCCAGCTACGGGATTTAATCTGGATCAAAAAACTAGATGATTTTGGCATCAAAGCCGATATTGTTTCCCAAGAAGAATTAGGGCGCAGCAGTTTTGATATTCGCAAATATACCAAGTATGAAATTATCATCATCGACGAGTCCCACAACTTCCGTAACCCCGGCACAAACCGTTATAGCAACCTGCAAAAACTCCTAGGGACTGGCAAGCGCAATCAGAAAATTGTCCTGTTGACTGCTACCCCCATCAATAACACCGTCTACGACCTGTACCATCAAATGATGCTCATGGCTCGGAATAATGCCACCTACTACCGGGAGTGGGGGATTAGTAACCTGACGGGCTACTTCCAAGCCTTGTATAAGGGCAATATTGAAATTACCGAGCTGCTCATGCAAACCATGGTGAGACGATCGCGCTTAGATGTGATCAAACGACAGCAAGCCGGGGAACAGATTTTTATTGGTGGTAAAGAGATCCGCTTTCCCACCCGCCAGTTAGAAAATTTTACCTACAATTTCGAGGAGATTTACCATGGACTCTACGCCGGGATTGCTGATCAGATCGATCGCCTAAACTTGGCTCCCTACAATATCAAACTATTCAAACGGCGTAAGGATCGAGAGGACGATCGAGAAGTACAGAGAAATAATGCCCTAGCTGCCCTAATGAAATCCCTCTGGTTAAAACGCCTAGAAAGTTCTCTGGTTGCCTTTGAAAATAGTATTACCCGCCAGCAGAGGTTTCAATCAGAGTTTCATAGTTGCTTACAAGATGGCAAACTGCTCACAGCGAAGAAGTTTCGCAAGATTGTAGCGGCAGAGGAAGATGAAGAAGAAAATATCTCCTTTACAGAAATTCTCAATTCCCTAGAAGAGGTCGATCGCAAGGATTACGATTTAGTTCAACTCCAGACAAAGATTAATGAAGATTTTTATACCCTAGAAGACATTCTGAGAAAGTTACGCACCATCCATGAAGCTGTGGCGGAGGGCAAAGAAACCGATCTCAAGTTAGTCGCCTTCAAAAACCTACTCCAACAGCAGTTACAGGGGCAGAAAGTCTTAGTATTTAGCTACTTCAAGGATACGGCTAGTTATCTCTATCAAGAACTGATTCAGGATGAAGCATGGCTAGCCATGATGGGCAACCCAGAGATCGATCTGATTACTGGGGCAACTTCTGGCAAACAACGGGAGGAGAAAGTAAAACGGTTCGCTCCTAAAGCTAACTGTGAAAAAGACTCAGAGGAGTTACAGGAATATTTAGAGAAACCCATTGATATCTTGATTTGTACCGATGTTCTCTCCGAAGGGCAGAACCTACAGGATGCCGGAAGATTAGTAAATTATGACCTCCACTGGAACCCCGTTCGCATGATCCAACGAGCCGGGCGGATTGATCGCCTGGGAACAGATTTTGAGAATTTATTTATCTATAACTGTTTCCCCGAAGAGGGTTTAGAAAATCTCCTAGGGCTGGTGAAGCGACTTCAGGAGAGGATCGCCATGATCGATCGAGAAGTGGGTCTAGATGGTAGTGTTCTGGGGGAAACTATCTCAGAAAAATCCATTGAAGAGTTACGCAAACTCAAACAAGCCGATACCGATGCCGAAAAAGCTGCCATCCTCGAAGAGTTGGAAAAAGCTGCCGATCTGATTTCCCTTGATGAAATGCGATTTCCCTTAATAGAATTTTTCAATCAAAAAAGTAGAGAAGGAATTGAAGAAATCCCCATGGGGATCCATAGCACCCGCCCCGATGGTATTGATGGGATATTCCTTGCCTTCAGTGCCAAAGACCGTAGTATCTGGCATTTCTACCCCCGGATTAATGGAGCAATTACCACCGATCGCACCTCAGCCTATAAAGATTTAATGACCACGGAGAAGCTGCGAATTTTCACGAGGATCCAGTGTAAAGAGAGCGATTACCCAGACCCCGAAACCTTACCCCCCGTGGAGTTCGATAATGCCATTTTTGCCGTCCTACAAGGAGCAGTGAATAACCTAATTGAAGACTTTCAGAAACAGCAATCTAGTGTCCGCATCAAGCCCAACCTCTCTAAGCTAGTCCAGAAAATCAGCACCGCCCTAACTCAAGACGATCACCCCAGTACCGATGAAACGGAAACCCAAGCTAAAGAACGGGTACTAAGGATTCTAACTACTACAGGACTGAAAACCTTTGAGAAGGAAATCAAACAAATCTGGGAAGGGTTTCTAGTTGATCGGAACCTAATTAATCTGGTGGCGGGGCTTGATGAATACTTTATCGACAAGGAAATCGGGCAGGATATTGAGGATGAGGCGGAAACTACCCTAGAAATTATCAAAAGAGAAGATGTGCAACTGGTCTGTTATGAATGGTTTAAGCCAAAATGAAGCAAATATTTGAGGATGCGATCGCCCCCTGTGAAAATTTCACACTATCCCAAGGACAACTCATCACACACCTGAATCCCACCCTTAGCAACAGAGCGAAGTAAGCGCTCGAAAGATCACACGTTCTTAGTAGTTGACAGTCAACAGGCAAAAGGGGAAAGTTGACGTGTTGCCTCAAATTATCCCCAATGACCAGTGACCTCCAGACCAGAGCGAAAGAAGTTGTGATGCCGACCAGTCAGTTACTCGACTTACTGAGTATCATGTTTCCCCAGCAGACTCGCAGAAACCTGAATAGCCGTCTCGATCGCTACCACGACTATCAGAAAGTTGTAAATATCAAAGGTATGACCATCACCTACGCAGGGCAGCCGGGGGGGAATGGAACACAGCACTATTGGGCAGTTAGTGTGGTTAATGCTGAGGCGGATTTACAGGAAATATTTCAAAAGTATCAAAGCAAATTAGGATCGATCGTCCTCCGGGGTTCTCCTCAAGATAATCAAGGACAGAATGCAATCCTAGAATGGCATGGGTTATTTTTCCGATCGCTTGCTGAGTTGAAAATTGCCGAAGTTCTCGACGACAAGCATATTTTATTTTTCCCCAATAGCCGGGGCAGAGTCAGCGACAGATATCAACAGAAAAGCACGATCGAGGTAGATTTTTTAATCGTGTATCAGGGCAAAATTGGGATTCTGGAAGTGGATGGAGCCAACTATCATCCCTCAGCAGCGAAGGATCACCAGCGCGATCGCCTATTCATGCGACAGGGCATTTTGTGTAGTCGGTTTGAAGCGGCAGAATGTTTGGATCATCCCCAGAGTGTAGTGGAGGAGTTTTTAGAGTTGTTGGTGAATAGTTTGCTGTGAAATTTTCACACTAGAACAGGAGTGATAACCCAAGGATTAATTATTATCCAAGTGCAAAGTAAAAATAATATTCCCAATATCTTTGCATTCAAGCTCTTGATCAGGGATTCTTTGATTGAGAACTAGGCGAGTATCGATCGCGTCAGCGGGACGATTTCTGACAGTGGAAAATGTTCCATCATAGGCATAGGGTGAATTTGGAGCAAAATCCCGTAGCTTATAGTAGGCAAATCCTAATATTTCTTCCTTGTCATCCTTGGCAAGGGCGATATTGCTCCGCAACGCTAAAGCGATCGGCACCTCTCCTGCTTCCTGAAAGTGGGTTTTGGGGAGTTCATTTTCTGCAAAGGCTACGGCCGCCACCCTCAAAAAAGGGATTTCCTTTGGGTTTACTGTCTCAATACCTTCAACTAATTGCCAACGGATATTTTTCATGGGTTTGGTGTGGTTTGTTTAATTGATGCAGTTTGGCTGTGAAAATTTCACAGAATTATTTCCCCCGCTAGTCCTACAGGCGATCACCATCGCAATTATTTTCATACTAGATTAGTATTTATTGACTCAGACAGTAGTACTATTATCAGAGGATTACAATACTGTTTCAATATAATTTTAGTACTAAAAAGATATGATTTTAGTCTGTGGCGGTATTAAGGGCGGGGTGGGTAAAACCACTGTTTCTACTAACTTAGCGGTAATGCGATCGCTCTCTGGTAAAGATGTTTTACTGGTTGATGCTGATGCCCAAGGAACGGCTTCGAGCTTTAGTGCAGTTCGAGATGAGACTTTGCCCAACGGATCGGGATATACCACGATTCGCTTATCTGGCAAGGCTGTAAAAACTGATGTTGAAAGGCTTGGCAAAAAACATGATGATGTGATCATCGATGTGGGCGGACAAGATACCGTTGCCCAACGCGCGGCGATGTTGATTGCTGATGTTTATATCGCTCCCTTTAGACCGAGCAGTTTTGATCTATGGGCGATCGAAGATACAAATACTTTGGTAGCTGATGCCATGGGTTTTAATGAAAATTTGAAAGCGATTTGTTTTTTGAACATGGCAGATGCCATCGGGAAAGATAATGCGGAGGCAGCCGAAATTGTTTCAGCTATGGATAATCTGACGTTTCAACAAACGCCCATAGGTAACCGCAAGGCTTTTCGTAATGCTGCATCGGCTGGATTATCTGTGATCGAGCTAAAACCTAAAGATGATAAGGCGATCGCAGAAATTGAGGCTTTGTATAATAGTATCTATTTAGTATGATTTTTATGCTATTTTAGTATTAAAACAATATGATATTAGTACTATAACTACAAAGAAAAACTAAGATCGGAGCTTTGTATAGTAGTACCTATTTAGTATGATTCTCATATTGTTTTAGTATTGTTTCAATATTGTAGTAAGAGGATATTAGTACTATGGCGATCAGGAAAAAACCGAAAACTGAAGATGAATTTTTAGGGCAAGGGGCGGCAGTTCCTGCTAAAGCTGCACCAAAGCTAGAAGAGAAAGCCGTAATTAAGTTTGAGATGAGGTTTCCCCCAGAACTGATAGAAATTATCGACATCGATCGTGGTGAGGGGTTTAAGAAAACAAGTCGAAATACTTGGTTAATTGATGCTGCTGTCAATGAGCTTAAGCGTAAAGGCAAGTTATAAAATAGACTAGTTGCCGTCACTAACAGACAAGCCCAAACCGTCGATCGCCCCCCAATAAGGAAAATTAAGTATGAAAGATGAAACCATTAACTGTGTAAAAATCCCGGCTCCTAAGTTTGACTTGTACGAAGCTGTGATTCTTGAATGGAATGGACAAACAGCAAAAGGACAGATTACCGATCGCCGCTATTGTTTTGATGGGGATGTCTGGGAATATCAAATTTCTGGGGGTCAGTACGCGATCGGCGATTACATTACTAGAAGTTAAGCGAATACAAACCAACTAACCCACGGTCATTATAACCGCAAACTATACTAATTTTTTCTCGTTAAGTGGCGATCGCCCTTGTACTAATAAAAATCTCAATTTTGTACCCAGCGTTGTACCCAAAATCAGTGAACAGAGGGGAAAAATGTTAATACCGTTAAGCATTGATAATTTTTGGTTTGATGAGGATGGCAATCACTCTCAGGATAGTTTGAGTTTCACCTTTACTAGGGATTTTCTAATCGATCGCTTTGATAGCTCTGAGAATCTTTGGATCAGGTTTGGGGATGGTAAGCCTAAATATTACTACTGGAGCCGGGAAAAGGAAATTAAGGCAGATTGCTATTTTGCCGCCCCCTCTGAATTTTGGGCTGATTGGGAAAAAGATTATAACCAGAATCAGAAATATTATCGATCGACCTATGGGGCTGATGACTTTCAAGACTTTCTCAGAAATTGCTGCCCGGAGGAGGATTTCACCTTAGAGCAGTTGATCGCTGATCTTCTTGTTACTGATCTTCTTGTTGCGGAAATACCATAATCTTGAGTAACATCCCTCTAGTTGTGTGGCGTGAGCGCAGCATTAGTGTGAGCTATACTTAGTCAGTAGTAAACTTCCAGATAGGAGGAAGCCAATGGCAAAAACAATCAGAGGAAATCAAGATGGTGAGAATGGCGAGAACCAAACCTACACCATTCATGGACGTGGTTCAGCTATTCCTCGTGAGCAAGTCGTAGAGGAAATTAAGGAAGGTAAACATCCGCATCATTCAATTTACGAAAGAGATGGGGTGGAGTATGTTCGGTCTAAACCTGACTCCGAAACGAAGAACAATGTTGACCCAAACCAATGATCAACTCGGTTACTGATCCGTTTGCGGTGAGTGGTCTAATAATGGGGGTGCAGCCGACCTAACACGCCACACGATAAGGCATTGCAGCCGACCACCTACAGTCTAATTGTCAATAATACGATCGCCTGTGAAATTTTCACACCTATTCTTCCGGCTGCTGAGGAAATACCATAATTTTCAATAGCTCTAACTGTCTTTGTACCTTAGTCCATTCTCGATATACAGAAGCCCTCGATCGATCGAGGGTATTTTGTTGAGCTAGGAATTGTTGAGTATTACCACTGCCAAAACGATAACTTAGAGTAAAAATCTCATGTTGCTGCTCCGATCGCACCGCTATTTCCTGAGAGATTTGAAACTCCCTCGATGCTTGCTCAAAATCTAGGGTAGCTAGGGTGATTTTATCTCGGATAGTCAGGGCTAACTCTGCCTTGCCTTGTTCCAGTTGAGCTACTTTGGTTTGCAAATCCCCAATTAGGATTGAGTTCCTTTGAGCCGCTTGATTTGTTCCTGTCAGCCCTTCCAGTAGTGGGATACCGACCAGCCCTAAGATATCGTTAATGGAGCCGATCGGGTCAGTAAAGATTCCCAAAACATTCTCAATCAGTCCCCGCCGTCGTGGTGGTTGTCCTTCTTCTTGGGTCACGGTCACAGTTAGGAATTGCTGTACTAGTGGTCTGAATATGGATAAGTTCACGGCCGTCTGATTAGCCGATCGAGCCTCGTCTATTTTTTCGTTAATCTCCTCGATCGAGCTAGTGAGAGTTCTCAGGGTGGGATTATTGCTAATTGCCCTCTCTTGAAGCTGTAACACACAGGCAGCAGAACTATCAGCACACGGCAGCCGTCCTCGCATCGATCGCCACAGGTCATCATTGATCCTCGTCTGAATCAACATCCTCAATTCCTCCCCCGGACGATTCAAGGGGTTCACTGGTGGGGCTAATCTCTGGAGTTGTGGATCCAGTTCTCCCGGTTCCTCCTCCTCCTCCGGGTCTTGTGAATCCTCCGCTTCCTCCGTCTCCGTTGGTGGGGCTAGGGGTGCTGATTGGGCTAGGGTTGGTGTTGGCACTAAGAACAAGCTCAACATTAAGGAAATTACCAACTTGATCAATAATGCGGATCCGCCTGATAGTTGCATCATAGGGGCTTTTAATTTGGGCTAATAAACTTAACTTGTCATCGATCGCCTGTAGCTGTAGTTTGAGTTGGCTAACTTGGGACTCTTTGATCCGTTTTTGTTCGGCAACTTCCCCAAGGCGTTGCTGGTAAATCTGGGCAGCCCGACTCTGTTCTTCGATCGCCCTCGACAAGTTAACTGAATGGTCATACTGTAATCGTTGGTAATCTGCCTGAGCTTTGAGCAGCCGTCCCTTAGCCAAATCGTATTCAGCCATAGCAGCCTCAGATTCAGCGATCGCATCCCCCAGCTTAACGGTTTCATGTTCTACCATTTCCGGCAGGGCGTTACTAGTCCTGAGTAAATCCAACATTCTCTGCTGTAACTTAGCCTTCTCTGTAGCCCTTTCTACTACAGTCTTAGCCTTGGTAATAGCAGCTTCTTCGGCAGCATAGGTGGGATTTGGCAGGGCAGATAGAGCAGGCGGGGTTAGGGGTGCGATCGGGTCTAAAATTACGCCATCTTGTATCCGTTTAAGAGATTCTTCGATCGATAACTTCTGGGCATTTAAGCGGGTTCGATCGTCAATCTGATCAGCAATAACCTGCCCCTGTTTGATAGTGTCCCCTTCTTTCACCAAGAGATGATCGATCGCTCTAACCTGTAACTTTAGGCGTAGAGTCCGATTTGCATCCGGGGAGCTGGGGGGCGGTTGTAATATTGCTGGTGGTGGCAGTGGCTCAGGGGTTTGGGCGATTTCCCTAGGGGAAGGCTGCGCCAACGCCACGACAGAGAAGGAAATTATGCCGCAGGTGATGATTGAGAGCCATTGACCATTGATAGTGATGTTCATGATCGATTCCCCCATCCCTGCTCAAATAGGCTTTGCTGGTCAATACTTCTTAAGTGGCGATCAACTTGAGATTCTAAGGTTTTAGCATCAACTAAATCTAGATGGTTCCTAGTAGCCCAGTATCTTTTTTGAGCTAACCGCATCCGCCATACCAACTCTTCAAATTCGTTCACGATATTCTACGAACGCTAACGCGAACGCACCTCCCAGACAAAAGCCATCAAAAATAAAATAATTGAGATTATAAAAAGCAGTTCAAATATCACGACCTCACCTCCTTAATCTCTTTTTTCAAGCAATAGATTCTCAAAAACTCTTCAAGCTCGACACTCGTACTGAGCGGAGCCGAAGTAGGGGTGGATTGCACAATCGCAATATTGGTAATCAACTCCTCCAAAATTTCTGCCGCCGATATGACCTCATATTGATCCTCCAAATCCTGAATATTTATCTGCCCATTCCGCAGGGAATCGAGCAAGATTAGATGACGCTGCGCCATTTTCAATATGCCTAAGATGTCAGATTTCATTCCTTTATCTCCAGAGATTTAATAGTCAGATTCCCAGTACCAAAAGAGTTATAAAGCAGTTGGTACACGTCTACTAACGGGGCTGATTGGAGCTTGATAATATTTCCACTACGCTCGATGCTGGAAAACTTTCCGGGGTTTTGATTAACTGCCAAATCTTCACCAAGGTCGATCGCAATCTCCCCAGATACAAACACTAAATTTCCTGCCAATGGGTACAACTTGGGGGCGATCGCTTCATCGGTAAAACTTAGCTGTGAAATTTTCACAGAGGCTCTTTTGTCTGCATTGGCAGTAATTCGAGTAACTAATATCTGTTTTCCGGTTTGAAATAATCCTCGATCGTTCTGTAAGATAAACTCTCTGCCCACTTGCTCAACTACCAAATACCGACCATCGGCAGGGGTGCGATCGATCGCATAGGTTCCCGACACTTCGGCATAAACTAGATGATCCTTACCCTTGGAATTCAGCACCTGCTCCACGGCGTTAGAATCGCCCATGATTTGAGCTACAGAGTTTTTGAAGCTGCCTTCATTGAAGTTGAGAGCGAGGATTAGAAAGCTAATAAAGATAGCCAAAACCCAATACTCAGCCGGGGAACCAGTAGCCAACCTAGCATGGGGATTTTTACCACAAATAGCCCACGCTCGACGGGGGTAGAACAGTTGTACACCCTGCTTAGTGAAGCAATCAGCCAAACAACTGGTTAAGTGTCCTAGGGGCAAAGCTAAGGCGGGATTCCAAGGTAAAAACTTGAAGTAGTAGAGAGCGATCGAGATAACCGCTAATCCTAGGGTGAAGTAGAGACAGTGGGTGATGGTGCGATGGGGATATCTTTCTTGGATCCAATGGGCGATCGGATAGAACAACTTCCCCATATAACTATCGGTGCTATCGAGGTCGGGCAGTTGGGAGCCTAGGGCAGCGACTAACAAAGTTTGAGGATTGCTATCGAGAGTAAAGGCGGTGATACTGGCGGCGATCGCTAGATGAGTTATGGCCATCATTTCCCTAACCTCCTTGGTTTCTGTTGCAAGAATTGGAAACTGGATTTAAGCATGTACAAGACCGCTAAACTCACACCCCCGATTAAGTACAAGGTTCGATCGCCCGTCCCCAGACCAATGAACCTCAGCACCGCCATCCCTCCAAGGACTGCAAGCACCAAGGGCAAAATATCCACATACTCTTCATGCTCTGGAATCTCTTGTAAAGTACCGAGGTTGTATTCTCTGATTACTTTCTTGGCAAGCATCAAATTAGTCCCGGCTGCTCTCTGCAAAGATGCAAACTTCGCAGGTGGTATTTGTAAGTTGAGGGCGATCGCCTCCCGGTGCATGAGTTCCCGAATATCTAAATCCGTTGGGGGTTCAATCTCTAAATGAGTCAAGCTAAGGAAGACATCGATCGCCTTCCGTTCCACAGCAAACAAGCAAACGATCACCCCTTCTTCTATCAGACTTTGCAGCCAATACCGGATACTCGCTGGATATCTAGTAGCATTGTCCCCAATAATGATTAGTTCGTTCTCCTGTGAAAATTTCACAACCTGCTCCTTTTGGGCTGGGGTTCCTTTCTCTGGTTCCAAATCCAGACTAGTTACCAAGCGCTCGATCGCTTCCTTGATACCACCTGAATAGTCAAGCCGTCCGGCTTCCGGCAACTCTTGAGATATCCGAGCGGCGATCGTACTTTTGCCCGTCCCAGCTTCCCCAGTAATCAAAACAGATTGCCCTGAGATTAAATACCTCAAGGCTTTATCAATCAATGGGTTATGGCAGTTGATCAGGCTGCTAGGGGTTCCAACATCGCCTCGGCTTGGTTCTCCTCTAGAGATTTCTCCTCTAGGGATTCCGGATCCTCTAGGCTCTCTGGTTGGTTCAGAAAGTCCAGATTCATCCCGGTTAGGCTCTGGGCGTACTGGAGGGGATCGATCGACTTTGGGAGAGGTTTGGATTTGTTCACCAACTCCTGATACTCCGGTGGTAGAGAATCTGGATCATCAATGTACTTTCGAGCCAACACATTCTGAGCGATTAACACCCCGGCTGCTTGGCGCTTGGCATTCTCCATCAGTTCAGCGATCGGATCATACTGGGGCAGTTCCTCCAACTCTTCCAAGATTTCCGACTCTGATAGATCAGGTGAATCAATGGATTCTGGAGAAATGGTCATTAGCTCCGATTGCCCCCAAGACTCAAAAGTCCCGCCATTATCTAGATGGATTTTCAACTCCTTCAAGATGGCGATCGATTCATCGTCAAAATAGGCTAGGTTGTTGACCTTAGTTGACTTAATCCCAGTTTTTTTCAACCAAGAATAAAGAGTCGCTTTCTTAATCCCTAAGTGTTCGATCGTCTCATTCAAGCTTTTCATCTGGTTCTACCTCCTCAACGGGTTCATCGTCCGGGAAATCCGCCTCCTCAACATCAACAGACTCCACGGATTCTATAGACTCGCCCTCAGAAATAAAAATTTCATTTGCATAACCACTTAGTGTGAATGTAAATAAAACTAAAACGACCAAGGGTAGAAAGCCTAGAATCTTCAGATATTTCCTTTGTCTGCGGACTTGGGAAGTAGAAAGGCACAATTTTAGGGAAAGTTCGTTTAAAGTAGCAGTGGGATCCTCCGTTATTGCAGTGAGTAATCTTTGTCTGGTTTGTTCACCCTGACGGACTCGTGGATATTGTGTTAGTTGCATAAGCGATAGGGTTGTGGTTAATTTCTACCGCTTATATACGCAACTCTCTATTTAGTCAATAGAAAACCTACCTAGATATATAGGGTTTAATTGGATTCCTTTACTTATTCTTAACCTTAATACGCCTTGCTTCCTCAGATTCGATCGCTTCCCGGAGTATGATCAGATGTCTGTCTTCCAGAGTTTCGATCGTGTTAATGACCGATAAGACCCGTTGATCTACGCTGGTAAGATGACCTAGTGCTTTTTTTTGCTCATCTGTGAGTGGTGGTGTTGGGGTTTCAGTTTCGGTGTCATCAATCGTGAGCAGGGGTGTAGTTGTCTCGGTGGTGGCGGCGGCGTTGCCTCTCTCTTGGAGAATCGTTGGCGTTGCCTCTCCCTTGGAGAATGGCGGGGGTGTAGTGGTGTCGCTGGTGGTGTTGATCGCTCCCGATGTATTATCCCCGTCCTCCTCGGTGGCTCTAGTTCTTTCCCTGCGGATTGATGCAACGGTTCTATAACCAGATTCAGGCAGCCGTAAATAGTGGGCGATCGCTCTCGCTGACCATTCGTTATATCCATCTGGGGGCGCGATCAATACCCGATCAAGTAAGTCTAGAAGCATGGTGATCCGTTTGCGCTGGTCTTTTGGTCTTAAAGGTATCCCGTGGTTTGAGTTCTCAACGGCTTTAATGGAGTAAAGAACTGCATCATCGATCGTCCACGCTGTGAAAATTTCACACTTAATCTGTACCTTATGCTTTCTGGCAGCTTCGATCCGGTGGTGTCCATCGCCAATTAGATAACGGTTTTCATGTTCAAACAAGACGGGTAGGGGGTGTCGTTGAAAATCCCATAAATTATCCCGCATCAGTTCCGCATAACGGGCGATCGCTTCTCCGTCCACACTGTGCCGAATCTGTGTACAAGAAACTTCCTCAATTTGATCTACATAAACCCAAGCAATCCTTGAGGTCAGGTCTAATTGTTTAGGCGATTCTGGGGCAAATATCCCTGTCCTTGTTGAGTGCTTGGGTATGGTGGTAGAGGATACGATCGACTGCGAGGCTTGCAACTCTGGGGTCAAAGAGGTTTCCGAGGGCTTTTCTTCGGTGGCGGGTGGTGCGATCGCCGCTAGGAGTTCCGTAGCTGTAGCTTCTTCCTGTGGATCTGTCCAGCCAATGGGCAGCCCCAAGCTCACCTCTAAAAATTCCGGGTTGGAAACTTCCCCGGGCGCGATCGATCCATTTTGTTTTAATTGACCCTCTAATTTGGTCTGCCCAGGCGGGTTTGCTCCTGATATCCCCTCCCCCAAGGCTCCGGGAGATTCCAAGTATAAGAAGTCTTTTTCTAAAATAGGGGCTTCCAATATGTCCGCTGCCAACAGTGATCCATTCGACATCATACCCGCAGTTGTTAGCCCAGTTGAGGATTGAGAATCTAAAATAGTTTCCCCTATGGATTGAGAGTAAGCCGGGGACGTTTTCGAGCGCCCAGTACGAAGGTTTGATTTCTTCAATGATTTCTCGGACGTAGGGTATACAATCTCTGGGGTCTTGTTGTCCGAGGCGGTTTCCTTGATAGGAGAAGGGTTGACAGGCTGGGCTGGCACTGACAAGATCGATACTTCGGCTACTTCGGCTTCGCTCAGTACAAGTTCGCTCAGTAACACTTTGCGGGGTCTGCCACGTTTCCTTGAATTGTTTGATGTCACCATAGTTGGGGATTCCGGGGTATCTAAGTTTGAGTATGTGGGAGCAGAAGGGATCGATTTCGGCAAGTCCTGCCAACCTAAATCCGGATCGTAGACCTGCGAGGGCAAATCCAGCACCGACTCCTGTGCAGAGGTCAATCTGTTTAAGCATTGCATTCCTTGTAAGTTGCTGAGATGTACGGCAGGCTTCATACCGTCTACTTGTAGGTAATAGCCTCGTCGATCGCTGTGCGTGATTGTGGCGATGTGGTTGTCTAAGTAAGCAAGCTGGGGATCCTTGGTAAGGATGTGGACTCGATCGCCGAAGCTAATGGACATGGTTTAATTCCTCCAAATCTGCTTTTTTCCACCAGTTCTCCTGTGCGTCATAAACTCCTTCTGGAAACATGGGATCCTGTTTTAGTTCGCCTCGATCAATCCTTGCTTGGACTTGGGGATAGAGTTGGACAGCTTCGACCACGGCAGCCGCGGAAGATCTCACCCCGGAACTAGTTTGTGATTTAGCCCACAATCCTTTTAACTCTTCAAAGTTGGCAGAGATCCAAGAATCGATCAGTACTGGGACACTTGGCAATCCTTGCGCCTTTCGTAGGCAGAAATCTCTAAAACTTGAGTTAGACTCCAAAAAATTTGAAATTTCGATCGCTCTCTCTCTTGTCTTATTAGTCTTATTAGTCTTATTAGTCTTAGAGGGCTTGAAACCATTGCTGAGAGAGGGTTCTGGGCTTCGATTGTTGCGTGGGTGCATTTGCTGTTGCGTGGGCGCATCGGGTGTTGCGTGGGTGCATTGCGTGTTGCGTGGAGACAACACATCCTTAGATGGAGAAAATGGGCTTACAGTTACAGAGGCAGCTAGGATTTCAACGCTGGCTAAACCGAGGCGATCGAGTTCTTTAAGCGCTCTTGATACCGTGCTAGGGTTTAAATCAAGACTCCGGGCGATCGCTCTGACCGAAACATTCACGGGGCGATCCTCAAAGGGGGCGATCGATTTCAGATACAGCAAAACCCGTAATTCTGAGTTACGCAATTTGTTAAAGCTCATAAGTTCCTCCGGTGTAAGTTTGTAAAATGTCGAGGTTTCATTCATAGTAGTTACCTGTGAAAATTTCACACCCTCTAGGGTGTTCACTCAGTCTTGTCGAAGTGCAGGGTTGATTGCTGCATATTCCTAGAGATAGCTGGTAATTGTATATGCTCTCTTTCTTTTAGTCCTATTTTTTAACCATAGGGATTACCAATGGCATCTGTAAAGGTTAAGAAATGGTTATCGAGCATTAACTAAAGATATATCTGGGCTTGCCTGTGAAATTTTCACAGACTGATTAGTAGTAAATTGCTTGTCGTTGAGTTTTTATGTAGGTATAGCCTCCAATTGCAAATCAATGTGCAAAACTCCCTTAATTGCGGATTAATACGCTAATAGAGCCATAATAGCAGCTCATCTAGTTATTCATGCTAGAATAAAAAAAATTTAGAGGGTATTACTTATGCGTCAAGGTGGGAACCCAAATTTAAAAAAATACTCCTATTCAGTTAAAGGGTCTAAGCCATTAGATGCTTTGCTATCTGTAAATGTAGAGTCTGAGTTATTGGAAGCGATTAAGTCCAGTAGCAAAGATAGTAAATGGCAAGACAGTTTTCGCGAGATGTTGCGATCGCTCTACCTAAAAAATAATTCCAGTCAGCGTGAAAATTTCCCAAGCTTGGAAAGTAAGACTTAGACAGTGAACAGTTATCAGTTATCAGTTATCAGTAAAAGGCAAAAGGCAAAAGGCAAAAGGTTAAAGCCAGTTTTTTACTTTCTACTTTCTACTTCTAAAATCTTGAGGGCTTGGGGAATTGGACGCTCTAGCTCCACTAGCTCAGGCTTTTCTGGCTGGGTAAGATTCACTGGGATTTGTACGGGCTGAGATTTTCTCCGGGGTTTAGCCCATCCCTGACCACACATGGCGAGGGTCGCCCGTCTCCGTGCTTGAGTCTCTGCCTTCTTGATAGCATTTGATCGCATCATGGATCCAAACGCCTCCACAGCTCCGGTTGCCTCTTCAGTTCGATCGCCACAGGTAGCGGTGACAGTAACGATCGCCAAATAGCGAGTGACAGTTTTCTCAGTCCGGGTTTCTGGATCAGTGATAGTTTCTTGATAGGGTAAAAGCTCGTGAGATTTGACGGCGATCGAGATGCTGTGCTTGGCTCGAAGCTGGCTGGCACCGATTTCGTTAATCATGAGGGTGGATCCGTTCTTCCCTTTGATTAAGTCCAACGGAAAACTGAGGGGATTTAGCCCCAAGCGATCGCAAGTTTCGGTATAAATCTGGTTTTGCTTGCTTTTGGAAAGTCTTGATAAATCCTTGGGTAAATCTAGATAATCGATCGGGTTGGGGTAGTGTGGTTCGACCATAAAGGCTCTCCTAGTAAAAAGTAAAAAGTAGAAAATGAAAAGTAGAAAGTAAAAACTGGTTATTCACTTTACCTTTTACCTTTCTCCTCCCTCCAAATTTCAGCCCACATAAAGGGGATATCTGCTCTGTTTGCTGCTAATTCATCTTCGGCTCGATCGCCTACAAATAGGGCTTTTTCTGGTGAAGATTTAAGACTTTCTAAGGCAGCTTCAATCATGCCCGGCTCAGGTTTTCTATATTTCCTTGTGGTGGTGAGCCTGTCGCAGTCCCAATAAGCTTGATAGCCTTCTCTTTCCTCGTGACTGACTAGATAGCAAGTCTCGCCGTTATCGGGGCAGAAATAGATCCGCTCCATTTGAGGGATAAGCTCTAGAGTGAAAGATTGTTCCCGGATGCAGTTAGCTAGGGATTTATGCCCCGCAAGCACACCACCTTGATTAGTAATCCCCACAATTAGCCAATCTGAGTATTGGGCGATCGCCTCCTTTACCCCCGGAATTAATTCCTGATCCTTGGGGTCATTTATGAAAGTTTTCCCGCTACACGATCGCCTCACCGTGCCGTCTAAATCCAAAAATAAAATATTCATCCTTTATTATCTCTTAAATTTCTGTAAAAGCATGATATCAAGCTATTACAGCTATTATTTTAGCATGATATCAAGGGAAAATGTTATAGTTAATTGTCAACAATTTTGGAGCTTTTATATGGGGACTAAAGCAAGCGGCAGACCGGGGGGTAATCCGGGGCTAAAAAAACACGCATTTAAACCTAAAACAGAAAAAACTTTTGAAAAAATTATAGCGGTGCGAATGTCCTTAGAACTCTTTGAAGCGATTAAATCTGTTGGTGGTAAGAATTATCAGGATCAGTTGCGATCGCACCTTGAGGAAATTTATCTAGGCAAGAAAATTAATGTCGAACCCCCAAAAACCGAATAAAGACCTTTGCTATGTTTGTGGCCAGCGTGGTAAAAATATTCAGATTGCCAACCTAAAATGTAATCGGTGCTTGACTCTTGAAGACTTACCAAAAAGATTGTTTTTGATTCCAGACTCAGTTGTGAAATCTCTAAGGAGCTAAAGGATGATGGATCGATCGCTTTATCCTAAAAACTGGAACTCGCTTGCCCTTGAAATTAAGCAGAGTGTTAATTGGGCTTGTGAAAATTGTAGTCGTCCATGTCGGAAATCTGGGGAGAGCTTAGAAGATTTTGAAGAAAGGGTGATTGATGGATCTAAGTGGATGTTCGAGTATTGGGATAGTGTGAATGATGACGAGGAGGTTTGGTATAAACGTACTAAACGCTTTGAGCTTCAAGTGGCTCACCTTGATCACATCCCCAGTAATTGCGATCGATCGAATCTCCGGGCTTTGTGTACGCCTTGTCATTGTCGATATGATCTATCCCAAATGCCAAAAAAGAAAATGTTACGCCGGGAGCGATCGGGGCAGTTGAGTCTTTTTCAGAATGCGAACCCGTAGGGCAGCCTAGTTTCCCCCACACTCGGCGGGGGGTTAGGGGGGGGTGGGGAGCGCCCCTAAACTTGCCAGTAACGATCGATGCTTCGCCAGCGCGGGAACCAAAAGATCCCCAAAATAAGCCAAAAGTGATCAACTGCGATCTTAATTTCTTAACTGATAACTGATAACTGCATCTTCCGGCGTGGTGGGTGGGAGCTAACCAAAACTTCCTCCTTCTCCTCCTCCTCCTTGAAAACCTTCCCCCAAAATAAGCACAAAAAAATTCCCGCCTTGGGTGGAGGCAGGATGTATCTACAGTGTGGATTCTAGCAGATTTTGAGTGATGGTGGCAGTATCTTAAATTGTCTATTGGCGGGTGGTCTTTGGGGGGCGGGTTGGTGGGCCCAAAATACCTAAAATCAACAGAAAAAACCTGCTCAAGAATGAATAGGCGTATTTACGATCGAGTGTATTTTCAGTGCGATCTACTCCCAAACAGTTGAGCAATCCTCACATTTCCAGCGATCAAAGTCAAAGTAAGTATCTGTGCCTTTACAATTTGGGCAAGGCTCGGCGATCGGTGTACCGTCATCATCAAAATGCTGAGCGTGTTCAGTATCAAGATATTCGGCGTTTTCGGTGGTTTCTGTCTCCATGATTTCTCCTTGTGAAAATTTCACAGCTGATTGATTTGGGGTCTGCGCCTCCCCCCTTGAGGTTAGTAATAGGGATTTAGTTAGAACGGTGGATCAGGTGTCTCTCCTCGATCGAGGGCTTCACGGATCCGGGCGTTGTTCTCTGCATCTCGTCGATCGCTCTCTGCCTTTTCTGGAGAATCTAAATATTCCCGGTGTTTGTGGCATTCAGATTCCCATGAGCAGTATTCACCTTGATCAAGTTCACATTCATTGTCGATCGGACATTTTGCCATAATCATCTCCTTGACAGGGGAATTTCACCCCTAATTTTTATTAGTTAAAAGCGAACTTCATCAAGATTTGCATCGTTGCTAGCCTTACGGATTCGATCCATCTCCTCAGCCTCACGGCGATCGCTCTCTGCCTTTTCTGGGGAATCTAAATAAGCTTTAAGAGCATCACACTTGTCTCTCAATTGGCATTCTTCCCCATCTTCGTATTCCCCGTAACCATCAGCACAATTAGAGCCATCGATCGCACATGTTGGAACTGCCATGATTAATCTCCTTGGGGGCGGTTAAACCCCCGTAATTATTAGTAATAGATACCAGTAGATTTGTACAAGTCCTCTAGATTTTTTCGCTCCTCTAGATCAGATAAAAAAGCATTGTCTCGATCGCTTTCCTCTTGATCATGTTGAGCCTTAACCTCTCGGAAAGTGGTGATAATTTCAGCCCGGATTAATAACTGATTTTCTTGAACTAAGGCTAAATTTCTGCCCAGTGCTTCAGCAATTAAATCATCAAAAACCTCTAATCTTTCCTTGAGAAATCTAATCTCAGTATCAGAAATCATAGATTTAGAAATTTCATCCTCTAACTGTTTTTCTAGGCGCTCGATCGTGCCGTGAAGGATGGCAATATCTTCTAGCAAATTAGCTTTAGTTTTAGCCATTGTCTGCACCTCCCTGAGCTTGGAGTAGAGACAATTGATAAATCCTCTTAGCTGCGCCTAGGTGGGCTTCGGATTGGGCTTTCCTTGCCTTGAGTTGCTGTAGAGCTTTCCGCTTGGCAAGATTCCCAGACTGATTAAGTTTGCTCTGTAAGGCGTTCTTGCGTTGGGCATCATTTTTGTAGTTGGCATCAAAGGCGATCGACCTCTCCGCTACAACTTGCACAGATTCCAAATCTAGGGATAGTGTGAAAATTTCACAGTCAATGTCAATGAGGTTTAATTCGAGCTTAAGAATCGCGTCAACTTGGGCAGCAGCACGGGAAAGCGCATCACTCGATAAACGTGGAAAGTTTTTGTGTTGTATCATGGTCGTAATAAATGAATTAGTGTGGAGGGAAATTTCATCCCCCCGCATTTTTTTTGCATCTTGCGGATCGTATTTGCAACTACGCCCCGTGAGTTTTGCGGCTAGGCTGATCAACGGTTGTACCTCTATCGCTTTACCCCGCCTCAATTGGGGGAATTTCACCCCCTTTGAAACTAGGCAGCTAGCTGTTCGTATGCTTGGGCAGCCTCCTCTAGGTCACATTGATAAGTTAAGTACCGAGTCTCGTACCGAATAACCAACTCCTGAGCAAAGGCAGAATCCTTGATTAAATCTAGAAAACTTTGGGGAACCTGATCCGGCTTAACTCCCCACTCGATCGCCACTTCGACACGTAAGATATTTTCCATTTTCGTAACCTCGTAATAAATGAATTAGTGTGGGATTTTCACCCCCTCTCACGATTGAGATTAATCTCATTATAGCTTGATATCACGCTAAAAGCAAGGTTTTTAAGGATATTTTCTAAGATGTTTTTACTTAGTAGAAGAAAACTGATAACTGATAACTGATAACTGACACTTTGCTCAGTACAAGTAACTGATAACTGATCTAAATTCAGAACTTAGGGGGGTGGGTTGGGTGGGGCGCAAGCGATTGAACAAAGGGACTAAAAAGCCCCAGCAAAGCCGGGGCGGGAACTAGACGAGCGACAACTGCGCCGGGGGCAGGAGACAGAACCAACCGGAACCCAAGGGCGAGAAACCCCAGCCAGAGGGAACCCCAAACGGGGCAAAGACCAAGACGGGAACCCCCAGACCGACAGCGAGAGCCAAGGAACCCCAAGAGCCAGACCCGGCAGAGGAACGCCAACGCCGGGAAGGAACCACACCAGCCGGACAAGGACCAGACGGAAAGGAAACCCACAAACCACCAGCAGACTGCACCGCCCGAACGCAAGCCGAAGACCGAGCCGCAAACGCCCCCCGCCCCACAAAAGACACCGAGCAAACGACAGCCCCCGGAAAAGCCCCACGAAAAAAGGCATCGACCCCAGCAGCGCAACCCACAAAGACACGAGCACCCAAGGGAACACGAGCCGCCACACCAGCACAAACCGAAGGCACCGACGACCGAGAACCGGAGAAACCGAAAGCGGGAAAACTAGCAAAAGGAAAGACCACGATCGCACCCCTGAAAACTAATGATTACAATCATTATAGCATGATATCACGCTAAAACAAAGCATTTTTTCATTTTTTCACCCCTCAAAAAACCGGAACCCCCCCTTCGCTGGCTCTTAAAATCTCTGTATCCCACCGACAGCGATCACATAGCCGCCTTTGCTGGCTCCTCTTCTTCTAGGGAGCATAGCGACACGATCTCTTGATTTCCCTCTTGGGTTTACAGGGGACGGGGGGCGGGGTCTTTCTGGGGTTTACACGGCTTTTAGCGGTGTTTCTTCTCTATAGCTGGGCGAAGCCGGGCGGGTGCTTGGCTCTCACAGATGAGCGCTTCGCTGTTTGTGGACGTTCTTGATTAATTGGAGTGCAATATCGATCGAGCTTTGCAGATGAGCGCTTCGCTGTTTATAAACGTTCTTACTCTTGGGCGCATCAAGGCGCCCTTCATGATCACCTCACGGAAACGATCGTACAACGCTAGAACCTACGCCCTATGTATGATTTTGAGGACGTTGCAGAGTGCGAACCCGAAGGGCAGCCGTGAATATTTCCTAATTCGTCCTTCTCCGGTAATCCCAGGGTTTCTCATTGGTACCATTCCACACACCGATCGATCGTGACCTTGCCTGATTCTCTGCATCTTCAATCTCAAGCCTTCCCCAACAACTATCTGAATACTGGGCGTAATGATAAGCCATCCCCGATCGCACCATCTCGGCATTAATAAATAATTCTTCTTCAGACTGCTGTGAAATTTTCACAAAGACCTCAGCTACAAGTCGCCCATAACGATCGCGCTCGATCGGACTAATTATTATTTCTTTACCTTGTAAAAAATCAGTTAATTTCTGCTTAGATTCCCTGCCCAAAGGTTGGGACATTTCCGGGGCATCAATCCCACAAAATCTAATTTTCTCTTCATTTTGAATCTGCTCAGTAACCCCATCTTGAATCTGCTCAATAGACATACTACACACGATCGAATCACCGTCACTAATTCTGATTAAATTACAACCTTGAGATTGTGCATCAACTGCCGGATCACTCTTTGGAGAAAACAGAAAAACAAATAGGGCGATCGGAATTAGAAAGGGAATTAATTTAAATATAAATTTCATAAATTTACCTATTGCCAAAATTAGAAGTTGCGTATATAAAGCTCAACATTCAGATGAATTTAGGAGGCTTTATGTCTAGAAAAAAAAGATTTTCAATTCTCAGCGCCTCGATCGCCCTCGGCTTGGGATTGATTGCTATTCTGCCACAGGTTGCAACCGCCAGTTTTAACGGGGTGCATCGATCAACTGTCAACGGCAAAGAAAGAGTAGTTATCCCTGGGCAAACTCCAGAGGCTTCGATCGAGATTACCACCCTAAATACTAGGAGTCGTTCTCTAACTCTTAATAACTGCGGTTGGGGCAAGTTTACCGAGTCGACTACGGCTCCCGTGGCTTCGCTCGTCGCTGGTGGATCAACTTTATCGATCGCGCCCGGTGTGGCTCCTACCTGTGTAAAAGAAACTACTAGCACCGGGGCAGTTTTTTACAGCACAAATAATACTGGTCCGACAGGCACGGTTGTTAAGGCTGCCAATGTGATCTGGGTTCGGGGTGGTACTACTATTGGGGCTTATGCGATCGATGTGAATACCAATAAAATCTCCAAAGCTAAATCTAATAAGTGCGGGGTTGCTAGTTTCACCATTACCGCAACTCGCCCCTTAACCAACTTCACCCACTCTGGGACTAACTACACTCTGGCAAGTTTACCCTCTACTACCAACGGGGGCTTAATCTGCCGTAACTCTTCCACCGGGGGCGCGATCGCCTTTGCTCCTTTATCTGGTTTCTAAGTTTTGATTCACTATTAATAGCAAGACTTTAAGGGGTGAAATTCCCCTTTTTTATTATGAGAAAATTGATAGCCTCACTCTTTGCCTTGGGATTGGTCGTGGTTCCCCAAGTAGCTAGCGCGAGTTTTGGTCAGGTTCATCGATCGACTGGTGGGGCGCGCGATCGGATAGTTGTACCTAATCAGACACCGGGATCCTCTGTTCCTTTGATGGTAGAAGTAACTAGAAATAGGAACCTTACCTTAAATGCTTGTGGTTGGGGACGATTTCAACACAAGACGGGCGGTAATATTGGCGGGATCACAGATATCAAGGTTGGCGGGGTTTCGATCGCGAGTAATATGGTGGTCGGAGCTGTACCAACTTGCGCCAGTGGCGTATCAAATGTTAATCACCCTGTAGGCTCTGTTTTCAGGGATGGGAATATCGGCGTTGGGGAGGCTATCTGGTACATTCGAGGCGGGACTGGAGCGGGATCGATCGTAGCTGCGGTGTCTTCTCTGAACATTGTCAGAGTTAAGGCTAATAACTGCGGGTTTGCCTCCTTCCGGATCACGGCTTCTCGACCATTTACAGAGTTTGAGACTGAGTTGCCACTTGTTCAGTACATATTAAGCTCTTTACCAACTACTAACAGTGTCGGCTTAGTTTGTCGGAAGACAGGGAACACTTATACTACTTATGCACCAGCTTCTGGGTTTTAAATCGCTTTTAGTGGTGGGTATAATGGCTCTTTTACCAGAGGTAGCAAGGGCAAATCCTGAATACACGCAACCTTACAGAGCAGTAGTTAATGGGGTCGATCTTCTATATATTCCCAACAATCCCCCAAGGACTGCCGTAGCCATTAGCCTATTGGTAGAAAGCACCTCAACTTATCCGGTTAATTCTGGTTGGATCAAAATTAGTAACCCCAGATTAGATGTTTTTGAAGTAGACGGGATTATCCCTCGTCGGGGTTTAGTTCCTAGTGGCTCCGGGTTCTCTGGTCAGGTAATTGATGCGGGGGCGATCGGGGTTTATTTCTGGGTGGGAACTGAATCCTCTTTTCAACACTTGCGAGTTATTCGGCGGAGATTGATAGTTAATATGACCAATGCTTGCGGTGTGGCTACGTTTGCCAGACCTCTTGCAAACTTTGACTTTAGGGGGACTGTTTTTGATTTTAATCAGTTGTCGGTTATGCCTCTGCCGAGTTATTGCAAGCAAGATCAATGATGGGGTTTACTCGATTTGTTCCGCAAGGCTAACGCCAACGAGGGAGAGCGATCGTTTGAGTTTATCTAGTCAGCTAAGGGGGCGATTCTCCAAATTAATGAGTTTCTTGTGAAATTTTCACAGTTTCCTAGTGTGGTACTGTTTACTGATTTTCGTTTCCGATTAGTCCGGTTTGACCCAGCCGGTAGGGGGGAACAGAAACCCGCTTTACCCTATATGTAAACAGGACTCCTTGTTTCCAATTAGTCCGGTTTGACCCAGCCGGTAGGGATAATGTACAAGTTATGCGTTAATTATGCAGGTCAAGTGTCCAATTAGTCCGGTTTGACCCAGCCGGTAGGGCTTGCAATTGAAAACAATGAGAGTAAGGAACAAACTATTTAAGGTTTCCAATTAGTCCGGTTTGACCCAGCCGGTAGGGAACTAAACCCCAATTCGAAGTCTTTGCATCATGGCTTTGGAAGTTTCCAATTAGTCCGGTTTGACCCAGCCGGTAGGGTGCATTTTTAAGTAAAAAACGTGATAGAGAGTCTGATTTCTCCATTACCGTTTCCAATTAGTCCGGTTTGACCCAGCCGGTAGGGATTCTTGGTATGTCGCTTGGTTTATATAACTGCTGCGGGGGTTTCCAATTAGTCCGGTTTGACCCAGCCGGTAGGGAGTTTGATTTCAGTTGAAGTTCTAGTTAATGGACGTCCGTTTCCAATTAGTCCGGTTTGACCCAGCCGGTAGGGAATCGACATGGAAATTCGGCCAGGGGATAGAATCCATATGTTTCCAATTAGTCCGGTTTGACCCAGCCGGTAGGGAGTAGGTGAAGCAGCACGGTGGGCCTTGCGTGACGGAGCAACTTCCGTTTCCAATTAGTCCGGTTTGACCCAGCCGGTAGGGCTGCGATGAAATTTTTAGCAGGATCTGCTCAGTCTACGAGTTTCCAATTAGTCCGGTTTGACCCAGCCGGTAGGGACTTAAATTATTCAAGCTACATGAGCAAGAGCTACAGGTGTTTCCAATTAGTCCGGTTTGACCCAGCCGGTAGGGACCCAGACAGCACTTAGAGAATATCCAAATTCTCAGGTTCAAGTTTCCAATTAGTCCGGTTTGACCCAGCCGGTAGGGAAAATCTTACATGCTATCAAAGAGTGTCTATAAGTACTAGTGTTTCCAATTAGTCCGGTTTGACCCAGCCGGTAGGGGAACACCGCTCAGGACCAGAACGAACTCATGTTCGGTACCTAAAGTTTCCAATTAGTCCGGTTTGACCCAGCCGGTAGGGAGTCGAAGTTCTAGATTACGCGGCACAACTGATTCCTATTGGGTTTCCAATTAGTCCGGTTTGACCCAGCCGGTAGGGTTGAATGATTACGGGTTGGAGAGGTTGGCGGCGGAACAGAGTTTCCAATTAGTCCGGTTTGACCCAGCCGGTAGGGA